>NZ_PNDF01000019.1:0-181039 GCF_005887195.1 Pseudoalteromonas sp. S1650
AACTCGGCTACTAAGTTAAAATCTTCTAGCGCTTCATCAAGATCATCGGTTTCTATTGCATCGTTAGCTTCAGCTGCTGGCTCTTCTGTTTGCGCTTCATCAATTAAGCTGTCGATATCGAAATCATCTTCATCGATGAGTTCTGCTTCTACGTTAGTTGTTGAGGCATCATTATTTTCATCGAGTAAGTCATCAATATCGTCTAGGTTTACGTCTTGATTAGAATCCGTGTTGTTTTGCTCATCAATTAAGCTATCAATGTCAAAATCATCTTCAGCGTCATCTTCTGCGAGCTCTTCACTAAGCGCTGCCATTTCATCATTAGCGTTATCTAACGAGTCACCTTCATCAGTATCAAATAGGTCATCAATGTCATCTGCACTTAAAATATCACCCGATGAATCTGCTGGAGACTGTTCACTATCTAAGTCTATTTCATCACCTAAACTGTCGTCATCGGTTTGATCGAAATCTTGCTGTAAAAATGCATCTAAATCATTATCGTCAGCGCTATTAGATGAATCATCGCTAAACTCAATATCATCACTTAAAAGCCCTTCTAGCTCATCTTGATTTAAAACACTGTCATCTTCATCGAAACTATCATCAATGCTGTCGTCAAAAATGATGTCATCATCTGGCAGCATGTCTTGGTCTAAGTCGTCATCTAAACGCACACTCAAGTCATCATTGTCTTCGACTGGATCAGGAACTAGTGGATCAGTTTCTATAATTGGTTCTAAATCATCATCAGCATTATAACTTGGGCTTTGAGGTAAAAATTCATCGTCATCGCTGGCATCTGTATCATCATTAGCGCTGTTGCGTTTTTTCAAAAACATCACAACGGCAGCAATGATCAGTAATGCCGGAATAAACATTAATGCACCGAGAACAAATGGGTTGCTCAGTAAACTCGAAAAACTAAACCCACTGTCCTCTTCAATCTTTTTTGCTCTTTGCTGCTCTATGATTTCATTTTGTTTAGTGATCAGTTCTTTCAGCTGCTTTTGAATTTCACTGTCTTGACCAAGCTGATCGCGAACGGTTTCAAGCTCTTTAGAAATACCACTCAGTTGTTTTTTGAGTTTGTTGTTCTCAGCTAAGATTTCTTCAACATTTTCAACCGACGATTTAAACTGCTTTTGAAGCTCAACTAGCTGCGTACCCTGCTCTGTTTTAATGGTGTTGATTTCTTGCTTAAGCTCTTGCTTTGCTTCGTCTACATCAACTTTACGGGCTTGGGTTACTTTCTTTTGCGATTCATTAATTTCAGCAGTAGTCAGGGTGCCGTTTTTCTTTTTCTCCCATAGCTCATCATCTTGTTCAGAACGTGCTTTTGCTAACGTTGGATTGACCGCGCGCATTTCAGCAATGGTTGGGATTTTTAGGTATGCGCCATCGCGCATATGGTTAAGGTTTTGGTCTAAAAATGACGATGGGTTTTTGTCATACAGAGCTTGCATGACCTGATAAATACTTACAGAGTTGTCAGGGCGAATTTTAGCGGCAATGCGCCACAGTGTATCGGTCGGCTTGATCGGACCAATTGAGCGCCCCTGCGCACCATAATCGACACCTTTAGGGCCTTTAAGTGTGGTGCCTTCATCAGAGTATGTCGGTGTTACCACCAATGCAGACGCTAATATGAAGAGTGTTGCTAAACCGCGCATGCTGATCCTTTATGTTTTAAATGTTAACGCAGCAACCCTGGTTGCTTAAACATCAAGTAATTCTTGCAGAATTGATTCTTAATTATGTTTTCTTGCAAGCTCTATTCCAGCTGCAAACTATAACTTAGTTGCCTTGCAATATCTATTGCAACACCTTGATAGTAAATAGCTTAAATATTAGCGGCTGAGAGACTTTTTTATTGTTATCGTTAAGTTTATACGCTTTTACAACGTATGCGGCAATAATTTGGCAGTGAATTCACAAAAAAAGCGGCAAATTGCCGCTTTCTGTCAAATTTAGCTCAGCCTAAATCATCAGATTTATAAATAATTTGCGATAAGCTCTTCAGCAATCTGCACACTATTTGTTGCCGCACCTTTGCGCGTATTATCACTTACAACCCACATATTTAAACCATGTGGATGCGAAATATCAGCACGTAAACGCCCTACGTATACTGTATCGTTACCACTTGCATCAGACACAGCTGTTGGGTAATCCGCTAAATCTTCAATAAACTCAACACCTGGTGCATCGTTTAATAGCTGCTTCACATGTTCGATATCTACTGGCATACGCGTTTCAATATTGATCGCTTCACTGTGACCAAAGAACACGGGAACACGAACACAGGTCGGGTTAACCACAACACTGTTATCACCTAAGATCTTTTGTGTTTCGTTAACCATTTTCATTTCTTCGCGGGTATAACCGTTATCTTCAAAACTGTCTATTTGTGGGATCACGTTAAAAGCAATTTGTTTAGGGAAAACGGCATTATCCATCGGACGCGCATTCATTAAGTTTGCTGTTTGCTTGGCTAGTTCATCAACGGCTTCTTTACCCGCCCCCGATACAGCTTGATAAGTTGATACGTTAATGCGGTCAATGCCATAAGCATCATAAATTGGTTTTAACGCCACCAGCATTTGAATCGTTGAGCAGTTAGGGTTTGCAATGATGTTGCGATTTCTGAAATCCGCTAAGCTTGATGCATTCACTTCAGGAATAATGAGTGGCACATCGTAGTCATTACGAAAGTGTGAGGTATTATCAATTACCACACAGCCTGCGTCCGCCGCAATCGGTGCATATTTTTCAGAGACACTGCCGCCTGCTGAAAATAAACCAATGTGAGCTTGGCTAAAATCAAACTCTTCAACATCGATTACTTCAATACTCTCACCGCGAAATTGAATTTCTTCACCAGCACTACGGCTGCTTGCGAGTAAAAATAATTGGTCTACCGGAAACTTACGATCTTCTAAAGTTTCGATAATCTGACGACCCACTAAACCTGTGGCACCTAATACGGCTACATTAAATTTTTGCGACATGTGTTTTCCTCTTTTGAATAAAGCAAATGGCTTTATTCGTTAATTCTAAATCCCAGTGCAGCTAATGCGCCTTCACATGCACTGTTGGCAGCCACCGACAAAGTACTAAACTCGCGTCGTGGCGGGTAATTCTTACGTAAACTATCAAAGCCTTCGCTTGCTAATTTACTTCGTAAAATGCCATCGTCGCGACGCACATCATAAATTAAGTGCACTAAGCGACCTATATCGTCTAGGTTAAAGGTTTCACCAAGCGTGACAGAATGGCTAATTGGCTCTGGTAAAAAATCGTCCAGAGACTTAAGCGCTGCGATGCCTTCAAGCTCACATACTTGCTGATATAGCATTTGTGTACCGCGGGCTTTGCCTTCAAGTGTATGCCCTGCAATATGCACGCTGGCATAACGTACATAATCAAGCAGAGGTGTCAGTATATTGGGTTCGTTTTCCCAAACATCAAGCACACAATCTAATTTTGCGCCTTGCTCAAACAATGCTAGCAATGCTTGGTTATCAATCACATCACCACGACTTGCATTGATAATCGTCATGCCCGGCTTAAGTGCTTTTAAGCGTGTTTCGTCTAGCATGTGCAAGGTTTTATGTGGCCCTTGTTTAACCAATGGCACGTGAAAAGTCACAATATCAGCTTGGGCTAGTAATGTGTCTAACTCAATATGCTCTGCAAGCTCACCGGCTTCATGTTTTGGTGGATCACATAACAATACATTCATGCCTAGCAAGCTTAACTTATCACGTAAACAGCTACCTATACTGCCAACACCTACTATGCCGATGGTTTTGCCTTGTAACGAGCTGACATTTTCTTGGCTCAAGGCATACAAGCAGCTAATAACATATTCAGCAACCGCCACAGCATTACAACCTGGTGCGCTGCTAAATGCGATATTTCGCTCAGCAAGTAACTCGGTATCAATGTGATCAACACCTATGGTTGCTGTGCCCACAAATTTTAATTTATCTGCTTGAGTGAGTAAGGCTTTATCTACATTAGTAACTGAACGGGTTAACAAAATATCGACCCCGACTAGCTGCTCGGGTTGAAGATTACGGCCATCAAATCGCTCAACATTACCAAAATCGGCAAAGTACTGCTCAACCAATGGCATATTTTGATCTGCAAGAATTTTCATTTGTGTGTCCGAGAGGCAGAAAGTGGCGCTATTGTAGCGAATTTATCAGTATTCGGATAGGTAACAACTAAGACGATTTTGGGGTTATTTATAACAAATGAAAAAGCCGAGCTATTGCTCGGCTTTAAGCAAATACTGGAGAGGTTTAACCTTTATATTTGCTCATTACTAATGTGGCGTTAGTGCCACCGAAACCGAAGCTGTTAGACATAACTGTATTTAGTTCAACGTCTTTACGCTCAGTTACAATGTTTAGACCTGCAGCTTGCTCATCTAGTTCATCAATGTTGATAGATGGAGCAACAAAGTTATGCTCAAGCATTAATAGCGAGAAGATTGCTTCGTGAACGCCTGCTGCACCTAAAGCGTGACCTGTCATCGCTTTGGTTGCACTGATCATTGGCGAGTTACCACCAAATACTTCTTGAATAGCACCAAGCTCTTTCACATCACCAACAGGCGTAGAAGTACCGTGAGTATTTAAGTAATCAATACCGCCTTCAAGACCTTGCATTGCTTGCTTCATACAACGTACAGCGCCTTCACCTGATGGAGCTACCATGTCGTAGCCGTCAGACGTTGCACCGTAACCTGTGATTTCTGCATAAATGTGCGCGCCACGAGCAAGTGCATGCTCAAGTTCTTCAACAACAACGATACCGCCACCGCCAGAGATAACGAAACCGTCACGGTTTGCATCGTATGTACGTGATGCTTTCTCTGGTGTTTCATTGTATTTAGTAGACAATGCACCCATTGCATCGAATTCCATTGCTAGCGTCCAGTGAAGCTCTTCACCACCACCTGCGAAGATGACGTCTTGCTTACCTAATTGAATTTGCTCAACCGCATGACCGATACAGTGTGCAGATGTCGCACATGCAGAGCTTAGTGAGTAGTTAACACCTTTAATTTTGAATGGTGTTGCAAGACACGCCGAAGTCGTGCTTGCCATAGTGCGTGGTACCATGTAAGGACCAACACGTTTTACGCCTTTTTCACGTAAAATGTCAGCTGCTTCAACTTGCCACTTAGATGAACCACCACCTGAACCCACTAATAAACCAGTGCGCTCGTTTGAAACTTGATCTTCACTAAGGCCAGCATCTGCAATCGCTTGTGACATAGAGATATATGCGTATGCCGCTGCATCGCCCATAAAGCGCATTGCTTTACGATCAACAAACTCTTTAACATCAATATCGATTTTGCCAGATACGTTACTACGTAGGTTGTAGTCAGCAAACTCTTGGTTGAACGCGATACCACTACGGCCTTGTTTTAATGATTCTAATACTTCTTCTTTGTTGTTACCGATGCTTGAAACAACACCGATGCCCGTAATAACGGCTCTTCTCATGGGTAATTACCTTAGCTCTATACTAAATTGTGTTCTATTTTACGCTGAAATTACTTTCGAAGTGGTCAGCTTTCTAGCGTACACATGTACTCTGAATGTCTAGCTTATAAATAACGCCAGACTATTTCAAAGAAAACACGTAAAATAATGAAAAAAGTTTGTAGTTAATTAGTTAAACCATGATCAAAAACGCACATATTCATTTTAATCACCTTGGTACCCCTGTCGCCGATCAGTTTGACGATGTTTATTTCTCTAATGACGATGGCTTAGCCGAATCACATTATGTGTTTTATCAACAAAACCATATCCCGCAACGATTACAAAATCATGACCGTAACCACTTTGCAATTGCTGAAACAGGCTTTGGTACGGGGCTTAACTTTTTAAATACATGGCAGCACTTTGCTGCTCACCTTGATAGGCAGCATGCAGAGCAAGAAGTTCAAAATCAACCCGACCATAGTGGTAAAAAAAGTGTTACCCGCTTGCAATTTATCTCTTTTGAAAAATTTCCTATTAAGCGTGATGACCTTGCTCAAGCACTCAAAGCTTGGCCTAGTTTAAGCAAGTATAGTGAGCAACTAATTGCTCAATACCCAATTAATTTAGCCGGCTGTCATCGCCTTGAATTTGCAGGCGGAAAACTAATACTCGACCTTTACTTTGGTGACGTGCAAGACAGCATTGACGCCATGAGCTACCCAAGCGAAGGAATTGTTGATGCTTGGTATTTAGATGGCTTTGCACCAAGTAAAAACCCAGATATGTGGCAACAGAGTTTGTTCAACAAGATGCGTGCTATCTCAAGATCAAATGCCACACTCGCCACTTTCACTGCCGCAGGCTTTGTCAGAAGAGGACTCATCGAAGCTGGCTTTAGCATGAGTAAAGCAAAAGGCTATGGTAAAAAACGCGAAATGCTAATTGGCGAGCTCACTGAGCCTAATGAGCAACAGTCAGGGCCAGCGTATTTCGCACATCAGCAAAGTGAACTGAGTAATGTGGCTGTTATTGGCGGCGGTATTGCCAGTAGCAGTGTACTGTATTCACTGGCAAAAAGAGGCCTAAAAGCCACGCTTTTTTGCCAAGATGAAGCACTTGCCATGGGCGCATCTCACAATGTACAAGGGGCTGTTTATCCGCATTTGCAAGCGAAGAACTCACCGCACAGTGAAATGTTTGCTCATAGTTTTTTATATGCGATGCGTCTTTACCAACAATTACTTAATGATGGTTTTGACTACCCTCATCAGTGGTGTGGTGTATTACAGCACGCGGTTAAACAAGGTCTAGCAGATAAACATCAAAACCTTGCCGATAAAGAACTTTGGCCAGCTGAATTAATGCGTAATGTAAGCGCTGAAGAAGGCGACGAAATTGCCGGTGTAGAAACGGGCTACTCAGGCGTATTCTTTGCAAAAGGCGGCTGGGTAAATCCACCAGCCCTGGTTACAGCACTCTTTAATGCGGCAAATTCGTTAACTGCCACTACCAATAATAAAATGGACAGTCACTTTAATTGCCATATTGAAAAACTCGAAAAAACCGCTGACGGCTGGTTACTACACAGCAAAGAGCAAACATTCGGGCCATTTAGCGATGTGATTAATTGTGCAGGTGAACACAGTGACCAGTTTAGCCAAACTCAAGCTCTACCTGTTGTTGGTGTGCGCGGCCAAGTCTCGCATGTGCAAGCAAGCGAGCAGTCAAAGCGCTTAAAGACCGTGCTTTGCCATAAGGGCTATTTTACTCCTGAATATCAGGGCCATCATTGCATGGGCGCGACCTTTGAAAAAAACTCAAAAAGCCGTGAAGTTAAAGAGCAAGACAACCACATCAATCGCGAACAACTGTTAAGTTTTTACACAGACAGCGAGTTTGCAACGACCTTAGGTGAGATAACAGCCGCGAAAGCAGCTGTAAGGTGTACCTTCATTGACCATTTACCTATGGCTGGTGAATGGGCTGAACAAAGTGATTATGTAAGCGCGTTTGCTAATCTTCGCTTGGGCAAGCGTTATCAGTACCAAACGTTAACAAAACCTCAGCAAGGCTTGCATGTACTCACAGGCTTTGGTGCAAGAGGCCTGTGCAGTGCCCCCCTTTGTGCTGAACATTTAATTGCTTGTTTAAATAATGAACCAAGACCATTTAGCGAACGCGTGAGTCAAGCTATTCACCCCGCCCGCTTTATTGTTCGTGACCTAATTCGTAATAAAATTTAAGGGGCTAAAAAGCCCCTTTTGATTAATTACTTAATCGCTCAACTAGCTCTACGCGCCGGTTTAGCTGACGACCCAAATCGTTTTTATTATTGGCAGCTGGCGCATAAGGGCCTACACCATAACCAATTAAGCGCGACTCTTTAATGCCATATTGACTCACGAGCGCTTTAACAACCGCTTTTGCTCGTTTAGATGACAACCCTAAATTATATTCTGGGCTTCCTTTATCATCAGTATGACCAACAACGTACAAGTTTAAGCTGTTATTTTTATTTAAAACATCCGCAATCACTTTTAATGACTCGGCTGACTCAGGTTTAATGTCTGATTTATCATGGTCAAAGTAAATGCCATAAATGGCTGCTTTACCTTTTTGCTCTAGTTGCTTTAACACCTGATCCGGATTGGTTTTAACTAAATCGCCTTGTAAAGGCTCTGTTCGAATTATAACAAGTTGCACTCGCGTAGTGCCTTGGTAATTGCCAACAAAGAATGCGACATAGGTTGTTTGATTTTCTGTGGTGCTTTTCATTAACTGATAACGCGGCTGACGATAATAGTTATAAACTTGTTTTACCGACAAGTGATCACCAAGTGCTTGTATTGCCTTACGGTCGTCACCACATGCTTGACGTTCGCAACTAAAAACCGTTTCAAAGCCTTCTTTTGTTAAGGCAGACACATAGTTATGAAAAACCTTAAGGGTTGATACTTTTCTAATTTCATAAGTAATACGAGTAATATCACCAGTCACATCTTCGGCAGGTAGCGCTTTGTTTTTACCGTTGAATATTCCTGTTGGTAGTGAAAATTCTTCGTAATCAATTTGCTCGTAGTCTTCAATGAAACTACCAGGATAGCGGCTAAGTAATGGATGATCGCTTGATCCTCTAATATCGTCTTTAGGTGCTTTAGTAACTGGATTTGATTGCTGTTTTGCAAAAGCAGCTGTATTGGCTTTTATCAGACCTGTTTCAAGCTCTTTAATCGCAATTGAGCTACTCATAACACGCGTTTTACTGTTGTACTGGCCAACAAATAACGACACTGCAAACTCAGGCTTTTCACCTTTAGTGGCAAGCAGATAATATGGCTTACGATGATAATTATAGAGCTGAAAGTAACCGACTTCCTCTGCAAAATCACTGCTGTCACCGCAAGCATCTAGCTGACAAGAATAAACAATATTAAAGCCATCTGTGAGTAGAGCGTGTTTATAGTTTTCAAATACTTTGAGAGTGGCAACATTGTTTATTTCGTACAAAGTGTGGTTAACATCGCCAATAAAGTCTGTGTAACTAAATCGCTCTGCTGACTTTTTACTGCCATCAAACTGGCTCATTAATTTTGTCTGTTCGCCACTGAGTTTAACCGATTTTTCAACATCACTATTTGGGTAAGGCGATAGCCATTGATTAGCAGATACCGCATTGCAAAATGCTAATGTTATCACCACCAAAAGATTAAAATATATTTTCACTTTAAGTCCTTTTAATTGAGTTTGTACCTAATTCAACACTATGCCAAATAATACTTTTTTATTCAAAGTTTGCTTGTACCCCTTTAAAAATAAATCCACACCCCAAGGTCTTTAGTTACACAGCAATTAGAAGGAGTTTGATATGAAGACCTTAATCATTGGCGCAACGGGCCAAATAGGTAAAATGACCACCGAAAAAATGCTGGCAAGTGGCCATGACGTAGTGGCTCTGGTTAGAGACAAAAGCAAACTGACTGCGCTTGAAAGTAATAATTTAACGATTGTAGAGCAAGACCTCGAAAACGATTTTAGTCGTGCCTTCGAGGGTGTTGAACAAGTAATTTTTAGTGCTGGATCTGGTGGTGCAACAGGTGCAGATAAAACCTTACTGATAGATTTATGGGCCGCAGTTAAAGCGATTAATTATGCGGTAGATGCCAAGGTTAAGCACTTTATTATGGTGAGCTCAATCGGTGCTGATGCCCCAGACAACATTGAAAGCAGTATAAAACCGTATTTAGTTGCAAAGCACATGGCTGACCAACATTTAATCAATAGCGAATTAAATTACAGTATAGTCAGACCCGGCACGCTATTAGATGATGCAGCAACGGGGCGATTAACCACCACGCGCCCTGCAACGCGCCAAGATGCGGTTATCAACCGTGAAGATGTAGCAAATACCCTGCTATACCTTGCTGAACATACACCGAAAAAACCACAAGTGTTTGAATTGTTTAATGGTGATAAGTCAATCTATGACTTACTGGATGCCTAATTTAAACTATAAACTTTAGCTGGATAAAGTTAACTTTATCCAGCTCCCTCCTTAAATACCCACCCAAAAAATTAATTTTTTGTAAGTCGCAATGAATAAAAACTTTATATTTCAATGCTCTAATTATTTTTATTTTAAATTAGCTTACAAATAAGCATTGCTGTGCCCTATTTAATGATAAAGCAGTAATGACATTAAACGCCACATGGAATTAATATATTATTTACAAAAATACAACAATGGTGTCCAATGCATTACACCCTCATTATTCTATGTCTGGCCTTTGCTTCTGTAAGTTATTCCCAAGAAGTTAAGATACAAAGTAATAGTAGTAACACTTCTTTACCCTATAAATTGTTAACCCAAGCAATTGAGCGAGCGGGTTTAAGCTACTCGCATCCATATAATAACTTTAAAGATATTACCGATGCTCGAATGTTAAACGACTTACAAAATAAGCAGCTTGACGTTATCTGGAGCATGACTTCAAGACAATTAGAGGAAAATTACCAAGCCGTTTATATTCCTTTGTTTCGTGGCTTACTTGGCATGCGAGTAGCATTAGTGAAAGCACAAAATCGCGAGCTGTTTAGCTCGGTAACTAGCTTGCAAGATTTAAAGCGCTACACCGCAGGGCAAGGTAAAACCTGGCCAGATACGAAAATATTAAAAGCGAACCAACTGCCCGTTGTTACCACATTAAAATACCCTAACTTATTCCCAATGCTTGAGGGTGAGCGCTTTGATTATTTCCCACGTGGTGTAAATGAACCTTGGGATGAAATTGCCAATCATTCGGAGCTTGACCTCATTGTTGAACCGCACTTGATCATAAAGTACACCGCACCTCTTTACTTTTTCGTCAATAAAAACAACCTTACACTACACCAACAACTAAGCGATGCCCTTAACGAGATGATCGATGATGGCACTTTTAACGCGATGTTTTTGGCAGACAGCCAAGTACAAACTGTTTTATCAAAAGCCAACTTGAGCTCGCGTCGCGTCATTGAGCTTGAAAACCCAACGTTATCGTCGAACACACCAAATAAAAATAGCCCTTTGTGGTTTAACCCATTTCAATGAGCGCATAATGAAATCACTAAAATATAAAATGACCTTGGCACTGTCTTTGTGCCTTTTCTTAAGCGTGATCTTCGTGATCAGCGCAAACTATCTGCTCGCAAAGTCGAGTCAAACACAACAATGGCAAGACGACATCACAGCCCTTAATGAGCAACTGCAGGTTATTTTAGCTGAGCCGGTATTCTCTTATGATGAGCCGTTAATCAATCAGATTATTAAAGCCTTTTCGCAAAACAAACATATACATAGCATTTCAGTGACAGACCATCGTAATAAGCTTCTTGCCTCAATCATCAAACAAAGTAACAGCGCATCGGTTAGCAAAACTATTGATTTGCACTATTTAGATAATTTAATTGGCCACATTAAAATTGGTTATTCACAACAAGCGCTGCATAGCACCATTGCTAATTCGACACGCACTATGTTTATTACCCTGCTGGTCTCATTTATCACCCTAGGTACCGTGATTATTTATATCGTGCGGCTTTTAGTGATAAAACCAATCGATAGCGTAAACAGCCTTGTTGATGAAATTGTCAAAGGTGAAGGCGACCTTACAAAACGTATTAGCTATCAATCTAATGATGAAATTGGTTACTTGGTTAATGGCTTCAACCGATTTATAGCGCAAGTACAAGAAATAATTACAGAGTTAGGCAGCACTGCCAGCGAACTTGAAATGATTGCCAGCACAGTAAACGAAGCATCTGTTCGCTCAAAAAATGAGGCCGAACTTGGATACAACCGCACTGATTCAGCAACCAATGCGCTTAGTCAGTTAAGTGAAGCAACCAAAGAAATTGCTCAAGGAGCCAACCAAACCGCGCAGCAAACAACCGATGTACATCGCTTATGCCAACAAGGCGAACAAAACATGAATGCCAATGGCAATATTGTTGATGAGTTAACTGCACAACTAGACCACACTTCAAATGTAGTTAAACAATTAAACGCCAGCAGCAATGAAATTAGCCAAGTGCTCGATGTTATAAAAAGCATTGCCGAGCAAACCAATTTGCTGGCTCTAAATGCTGCTATTGAAGCGGCTCGTGCTGGTGAATCTGGTCGAGGCTTTACCGTGGTCGCCGATGAAGTAAGAGCGCTTGCTAGTAAAACCTATGATTCAACATCTGAGATTGAGTCGATTATTGTATCGCTACACAATAATACCTCTGATTGTGTAACCGCAACGGAGCAAAGTAAGTCACTGAGTGATAAAGTAAGCCAAGCGAATCAAAAAAGCCAAGCGGTGTTTAAAGATATTGCTAAACAAATCAATACCATTAATCAAATGAACGAGAGCGTGGCGGCAAGTTCTGAAGAGCAAACCAGTGTCACCGCTGATATCTTAAATACTATGCAGCTTATTAACCAAGGCGCTAAGAGTCTATCGCAAGAAGCTCAGCACCTTGATAACACCATAGGCCAGCTCAATGAATTAGAACGCGGCATCGTTGCTAAATTGGGTTTGTTTAAATACTAAAAGCCATGATCCCCTGCCACGCAAGTTGCAGGGAAAGCACCGTTAACACTAAACGAAAAATCTTTTTAAATTTATCTGACGAAATGCGGTGCAATAACTTAAGGCCAAGCCAAGTGCCTAAAGCACCGCTCAATATCATGAGCATAACCAGCGGCAACCACTGCCAAAATGCAAACCCCACAGCCCCATATAAAATCGCTTTTAAGGTATGTTGTACTGTCATGCAGCTTGAAAAAGTGGCGGTAAATTTAAGCTTATTATAATTATTGACATATAAGCAGCTGCCAACCAATGGCCCACTTGCCCCTACAAACATCGAAATAAACGTGGTCCAAAGCCCTGCGAGAACACGCCATAACTTTGAAGTTTCTCTGAGTTTTGGCGTCACACCCCACAGTAAATAAAGCACAAAGGCAGCGACCACTATTTTCATTAATTCAAGGGGAATTGATGTGACAATCGTTGAGGCAACCAGCGCTCCTATGACTCCCCCTAAAGAGAAGTACACAAACATAGCACCATCAATATGTTTAAACGTGAACAAAAAGCGGTTTGCATTAGAGCCTAACTGCACTAACCCATGAACAGGAATAACCACACTCATAGGAAGCATGGATGCCATGATCACTAGCAGCATTAAGCCGCCACCCGCACCAAAAGCTGCTGAAATCATTGAAGTAAAGCCCGCAACCACAATGAGCATTATAGTGCTGATCGGACTTAATAAATCTCCACCCAAAAACTGCCAACTGATCAAATCCATTGTTACGCTTTAAATAGTGTGTTTGAGCTAACGCTATCATGACTCACCACTATTAGCGATATATTGGAAAATAGTTTCGACTAAAAGACCATATCAACCAAAAGAGAAGTGCCCCTAAATTCACAACTGGTCAGACTTGTTGTTTATTTTGTTAAACCTATGGGTTATAACTATGCCCACAACACAATAAAATTGAAGGCACAGCATGACACTGATGAATGTAAGTACACAAGGATCTGTTGCTATCTTAACTATGACAACAGCTGAAAATCGCCATAATCCTGCTTTTGCAGAGGCTTTTTTAACTTGCCTTGACGATATCGAACGTAATCCTGAACACAAAGCACTCGTGATCACTTCAAGCAGCGAAAAATCATGGAGTTTGGGCATAGATACCGATTGGCTAATGCCGGCATTAAAAACACAAAAATTTGCAGAAGTAAGTGGCTTTATGCACTCGATGGATGCGATATTTAAACGCCTATTACTCTTCCCAATGCCAGTAATTGCAGCAATTAATGGTCACGCGTTTGGTAATGGCGCCATTTTATCGTGTGCTTGCGATTTTAGGTTTATGCAAAGCGACCGTGGTTTCTTCTGCTTTCCAGAAGTTGACTTATCAATCCCGTTTTTACCGGGCATGCTCGCCTTTATTAAAAAAGCCATTCCAGACTATCGTTTTAACGAGATGATGCTAACTGGCCGCCGCGTTACCGCAGGCGAACTTGCCACGGATCATGTTATTGAACAAGCTTGCCCAGACAACGAAGCTTTATTTAATACCGCCCTCGAATTTGCCAGCCAGTTCGATAAAAAACGCGCGATTTTCGCCGAGCACAAAAAGCGCCTACACAAACACATCATCGACACCATTGATATAGAAAACAAACCGATTATTGATGCTGTTCAGTTGGTTGTTTGATTCTAGACTCTGGACTTCTTTAGAGGAGCTTTAGAAAAAAGTTTTAGCAATAAAAAAGGCCGCTCTGAGAGCAGCCTTTTTCATATTTGGTGGAGCTGGGGGGATTTGAACCCCCGTCCGAAAAGCCTCGACCTTTGGTACTACATGCTTAGTATCGTCTTTTAGTTAACCTTATACAGCTCGGACGAACACGATCTGCAAAGGCGAGGCCGCTTAATTTTAGCCCTTCAACCCCGGCCAGGGTTTCCGTAGCGAGTCCGTGTAGGGTGACACTTCAGAACCGGGTCCACAGACATACACCGGAGAAGTGCTAGCGGGCTATTATGCCGCTAGAGCGTAGTTATCGTCGTTTGCGATTACTTTAAATTGCGGCTTTTTTACGAGGCCAACCGCACCTCGACATGCACCTCGGGCGTCTTGAATTCCGTCGAATCCTAATCAGCCCCTGAATTTGGTATCTCATTCAGAGTGTTCGTGCAGTATAACTGAGTAGCCTGTTCAGACTCAAGGCATTAATCGGGAAATTTTTGCTAAGTGCCTTTGACTGCTGAAATTTCAAGCAGGAAAAGTCAGTTTTATACATATTTTCACATTTTAATCATACAAATCCTTAACATAGTACAAAAGTTGTGCTGAAATAGGAAACGTTGTTACCCTTCTCCAAAAATAACCTGTAACAACACATAACTATAATAACAGGCAGTTTTTTACAGGGCTTTTCAGATGTCGATGTTTTCATTCGATGAACAAAGTGGCTATGTCTCTTTGTGTGAGCATCCTAGGGATGCGGGTTTTCCTACTACGAGTTCTCAATTAATTGAATTACTTGAGCAGTCGCCTTATGCCAACTACGAATATATTGATGCCAATATAGGTAAGCTGTTCATCCCTAGCAGCCAATATCAAAGCCAATCGTTAGTGGTTGCTAAAGCCGTTGATGCTCAGCTTGAAGTAAAAGTCGATGCTAAAAACATGGTGGTTGAAGCAAGCCTAACAACAGCCCGTGGCGGTAAAATTGTTAGCATGGATATGGCGCAAGAGGTGCTTGCAGAGGCGGGAGTGATTAAAGGCATTAGTTTACGTGCCCTTGATACTTTTTTAGGCCAACAATTTAAGCAACCACCCGGCGCCCATTACAGCGCAATTGTTGCCCATGGCAGAATGCCTAAAGAAGGCACTGATGCTAAATTCGTGCGCTTATGCTCAACAGCACAAGACCGCGTTCTTAGCCCGCAAGCGACCTCAGGCGGTAAAGTCGACATGCGTAATTTAGGTGCCATTATTACCGTTAAACCCGGCACGCCATTAATGCAACGAGTGCCTGCAACACCTGGTGAAGATGGCTTTACGGTGTTTGGTGATGTGATGCCAGCTAAGTCCGGTAAAGACTTACCTCTTGAGCCATTTGAAGGAACGCGTATCGATCCAAACAATAGCAATATGTTAATTGCCGATGCTAAAGGCGTGCCTGTTGCCCTACCCCGCGGTATGCGCGTGGACGATGTATTGTGCTTTCATCATGTTGATGTAAGTACGGGCCATGTCGAATTTGATGGCAGTGTCATTATCAGTGGTGATGTAAAAGATGGAATGCGCGTCAAAGCAACGGGTGATATCACTGTATTAGGCTTTGTTGAATCAGCCACAATTGAAAGTAAAAGTGAAGTCACCGTGATGCTTGGGGCTGTTGGCAGAAAGCGTGAAAACGTTGAAAACTTTACCTGTAACATCACGGCTTCGCGCACTATCTCTGTTGGTTATGCTCAGTACTGCCATATAAAAACAGACCAAGATTTATTCATTGAACGCCAGGCTTTGCATTGTGATTTAAGCGCTCGTCGCCTTATTCGCGTTGGCAAAGCCAATAATCCGCGAGGCAAAATTATTGGTGGCAATATTTTAGATGCGATGCGAATCGAAACCGGTGAGCTTGGTGCGCCGTCAGGCACTAAAACACGGGTTTTCATTGCTCAGTACTGGCATGATTTACGCCAAAAGCAGCAGCAAATTAATGACTTTGAAAAACTATTAATGACGAAAGCAGCAGCTTTACAGCAAGCACGCAAAAAGGCCAATAAAATACCCGACCCAGCTCAACGTGCGCATTATATTAAAAAGATCACTGCCAGCGAACAGCAAATTAAAATTAAAACAGCCAGCACGAAGAAAAAGAAACACTTAGTGAAAATTAAGATTGCGCGCTTATTAGCAACAAGCCGCTTAAAAGTGAATGAATTAATGCATCCTGGGGTGGAGCTTAAGATAGCGCAAGAGAGTAAACAGTTTTCACGTATTTACCCTCCTAACATGGTACGATTTTTTGAAGGCAAAATTACTCAGTCGTTTTAACGGCTGAGTCTTGCTCCTCTTCTGTCGCTTCAGTTTCAGGCAATGGCCAACCGCCGAGTTGTTGCCAGCGATTAACGATTAAACAAAACAGTTCTGCTGTGCGCTCAGTATCATATAATGCTGAGTGAGCTTGTTTATTATCAAACTCAATCCCTGCCGCCCTACACGCTTTAGCTAATACTGTTTGCCCTAGTGCAAGGCCTGCCAATGATGTGGTATCAAAGCTAACAAATGGATGAAATGGCGTGCGCTTAATTTTACAACGCTCAATGGCGGCATTTAAAAAGCCGTGATCAAACGCTGCATTGTGTGCTACTACCACTGAACGCTGACAACCCGCTGCTTTTTGTGCCTTGCGCACGACTTTACAAATTTCTTTAATCGCTTCTTCTTCAGGCACCGCACCACGCAGCGCAGAAAAAGGATCAATACCATTAAACTCAATGGCCGCTTGTTCAATATTCGCGCCTTCAAATGGCTCAACATGAAAATGCACAGTATGATCAATACTTAACACGCCGTCGTCATCCATTTTCAGTACAGATGCAGCAATTTCTAATAACGCATCGGTCTCTTTATTAAAACCTGCGGTTTCAACATCAATCACAACAGGAAAAAAGCCACGAAAGCGTTTTGCGAAAAGAGTTTGTTCAGTATTTTCCATAGTCTTCTTGGTTTGCCAGTGTAAGCTGGCTATTATGTCAAAAACCACGGCTACTCTGCTAGAGTAAATAGTGTGAAATCGCAGATTCTTACTGAGTTTTTAGGCACATTACTTGCTTTATATTAATCAGCTAGCCCTGTGTTTAGTATGCTGAAGCAATTAAACACAAAAATTGCCAATTATTTGGCATTGATGATTTGTTGGAGAATTACCGTGATGAAGCTTTCATTACTTCCTTTAAGCCTAGGCCTATTAACCTCAGTTGCAAGTATAAATGCGCATGCAGCCATGCGTGAGTATACCGCTAATGCTGATATGTCGAACTGGCAAATGGTTAAAACATCTCGTTTAGAATGCCAATTAAATCATGAAGTTCCTTACTATGGTGAAGCAATTTTCAGCACCACTGCCAGTAAAAATAAAGACGTAAACTTTAACCTTGATATGGTCGTACGCCCAGACAACTACAGTATTGCTGGTCTAAAAGCCGTACCACCTAGTTGGCGTGCAGGTATGCCTGCTCGCGACTTAGCAAACATGAAGCTATTACGTAAGTTTGACGGCGAGCTTGGTAACAAAACTGCTTGGGAAATGCTCACCGAACTAGAAAAAGGTTACCAACCGACATTTTATTACCAAGACTGGCAAAACAGTGCCGATAAAATTGCCGTTGGTTTATCGAGTGTCAACTTTAAGCAAGCCTATTGGGCGTTTTTACAGTGCCGAGATGCAATGCTGCCATACAGCTTTGAAGATATTTCGTTCACAGTGATGAACTATGAGCCTAATACCAGCAAACTGACTAAATCATCACAAAAACGCTTAGATAAAATTGGCGAATACTTAAAGTACGACACCAACATCGAATCTATTTCAATATCTTCTTACACCGACAGCTACGGTGGTCGCTGGAACAACCTCGAATTATCAAAAAAACGCGCTAAAGCGATTAAGGATTACATTGTTAGCTTAGGGGTCGATGAAAGCAAAGTAGATACCGATGGTTACGGTGAAAAGCGCCATGTTGCTAGCAACGACAACATTTTAGACCGAAACAAAAACCGTCGTTTAGTCATTCAAATTGCAAAAATGTAGCCGCCGAAGCGGCTACTAGCTTTAACTCATTTCTACCGACTTCACACGTTTAAAGCGCTTTAGCCACTTATCGCCAAACTGAAAAAATGCGAGGCTAATCATAATGATGGTCGCGCCAACAATCAGAGCTTGGTCAATGGGCTCATCATTAAGCAAACCACCAATCGCAATTGCAAAACTTGGTGTGATCAAGGTTGTTAATGCGACCGTGCTTGCGTTCAACTTCTGCAATACATGAAAATACGCCAGCGCACCAATTAGTGAGCCAAACACGCCTAAGTAAACAATTGAGTACAGTGATTTTGCACTCCACATCTGGCTATTAAGTTGGCCATCTACCAGCAACCAAGTAATAAAAAACAGCGGGGTTACAAAAACCAACGCGCCAAATGTGGTAGCCATTGGATGAATAGCAATTCTTACCCGTTTGATCATCACACCGCTCAAACTAAAAAAGCACACTGCCATAAATACATATAACAGGCCACTAAGCTGCTCTACTCCCCCTTGAATATGGCGTTGGCTTACTAAAAATAAACCAATTAAGGCACAGCCAAGTGCGCCAAGCTTAATGGTGCTGAACTTAGGTTCGCTCAAAATCTTTTGCGCAAGTAAGCCCGATAAAATTGGTGCAAGGCCAAACATTAATGATATTAACCCAGATGGCACTGTTTTAGCGGCCATGTAACTTAATAACATACCGCCAAAAATACCTATGCTTGAATAGCCATAAAGGAATAAAGCACGGCGATGCCAGGGCACTCGGATATTGGCAACAGCAACGACAAACGAAGCCAACACCAGCCCCACCAGCATGCGTAAAAACACAGCCAGGGTTGGTGCTACCGTTTCACTACTCCAAACAATACCCAGTGGTGTTGTTGACCAAATCACCACCATTAAAAAATATGAGGCTTTAACAGGCACTAGCTTATTCCTTTAAAAAGGCGAAAAAGCGGAAGAAAATTTAAAAGGGAAATAACCAACCGCTTAGAACGCGGTTAGTAAAACTTACTTAATTAACCGCAGCAAATAACAGACCATACGACTGATGAGGTCAGGCGCATACAATTGTTTGTTGGTCGTTGGTTTAGCTGCATCATGGTATTTAATAAAGTAAGTTGAAGAAGCTAAAGAATCTGCCTAAATGGTGATTTTGTCAATACGAATACTCATGCTATTTGGCAAAAAGTTTTTTGCTGATTTCAACAGCCTGTTTGCACATGTAAATCATAGGTTACATTTAATTTCTTTGATTTATAACAAAACTATTTAAGTTTTGTTAAACAAGTTATATCTTGCTTGCCTCTCACGAAGTTTAAGGGGCAAAAAGTGCTTAAAAATAAAACAATAGGTAGCATGTTAATTGTTGCTGGCACCACCATAGGTGCAGGGATGCTGGCATTGCCTATCGCCTCCGCAGGGCTTGGTTTCACAACAGCGTTATCACTTATCTTACTTACATGGGTTTTAATGACCTACACAGCATTACTGATGCTAGAGCTACATCAATATGCCGACAGAGATGCAACCCTCAATACGTTAGCTAAGTCATGGTTAGGTAAACGTGGGCAATGGGTCGCTAACTTTTCAGTGATGTTTTTGTTTTACGCATTATGCGCTGCGTATATCGCAGGTGGTGGTGCGCAATTACAAGAAAAGCTCAACAATGGTTTATCGCTTTCTTTAGCGCCGCAAGTTGGCTCAGTTATTCTGGCTGTTGTGATTGGTACTGTGGTGACACTCGGTACCAGCAAAGTCGATAAGCTTAACCGCGTACTGTTCACTATTAAAGTATGCGTACTAGCCAGCTTATTTTATATGCTGACACCTTATGTTCATGGCCAACACTTACTTGAAATGCCAATTGAACAAGGTCTGATTTTATCTGCAATCCCAGTGGTGTTTACCTCGTTTGGTTTTCATGGCTCTATTCCATCGATTGTGAAATACGTGGGTTTAGATATCAAAACACTTCGTAAAGTAATGGTGGCAGGTGCAGCATTGCCTTTAGTAATTTACATTTTTTGGCAATTACTTAGCCAAGGTATGATGAGTCAAAGTGATTTACTACAAAGCCAAGGGTTACCCGGTTTTGTAAGCAGTGTTGCTAGCATTGCTCACAGCCCACACGTTGCCACTGCTGTGAACATTTTTGCTGATTTAGCATTAGCCACGTCTTTCTTAGGGGTGAGTTTAGGCTTGTTCGACTTTTTTGCTGATGCATTTAAAAAAGGTGATGGTAGTAAAGATCGTATCAAAACAGCCTTGATCACCTTTATTCCACCGCTAGGCTTTGCGCTATTCTATCCACAAGGGTTTATTATGGCACTTGGCTACGCCGCCATTGCGCTGGTTATTTTAGCGGTGTTTTTACCGGTTGCTATGGTCTATAAGCAACGAAGCAGCAAACCTGATGCGGGTTACCAAGTTAAAGGCGGTAACATTGGTTTAGCACTGGCCGCCCTGTTTGGTGTGCTTATTATTAGTGCTCAAGGTTTACAAATGGCAGGGCTTATTCCAGCGATTGGTTAAAAGCCCATCAAAAAAAGCACCCTCGGGTGCTTTTTTTGTACCTGTGTTTAAGGTGTAATGCCAATTCGCTTAATTAAATAGTCTATTTTGAGGCAAGAAAACCTTGTTGATAACAAGGCAAAAATTTCGTTATTTAGTTGTTCTAAATGAGAAATTTTTAACGCAGGTAGCGACAGGTTTAATCCCTCAAAATGATTAAGTATTATTGCGGATTGGTATAATTAAAACACCATCGCCTTACCTCGGCCAGATGCTTCAGAAGCTGCATCTAATTTACCGTCTTTATTGATGATCACATGCATATCACCAAAATGGCGTTCATCAAGTGTATAACCCATCTTCTCAAGCGCTTTAACAACCTTTGGTTCAAGACCTGTGTGGTATCTAATCACATTTTTAGGCCATAACTGGTGATGGAAGCGTGGGCTGTCTACCACTTGCTCTGCAGTCATATCAAATTCAACCGCATTTAAAATAGACTCATACACAGAGCTAATAATCGTGGTACCACCCGGAGAGCCAGTTACCATTTTAACTTTATTATCCTGAAGTAGAATGGTCGGTGTCATTGAGCTCAACATGCGTTTATGAGGTTGGATTTCGTTAGCTTTGCCACCAATTGCCCCAAATACATTCATCACACCTGGCTTGGCACTAAAGTCATCCATTTCATCATTCAAAATGAACCCTGCGCCTGATACAACCACACCGCTACCAAAGCTTAAGTTGATGGTCGTGGTATTCGCAACGGCATTGCCCCACTTATCTAGAATAGAAAAATGCGTTGTTTGCTCACTTTCGTGTAATCCCGGTTTGATGTTCTCAGTTGTCGAAATGGCATCTGGGCGAATTGTACTTGCACGATTACTAAGATAATCATCTGCAAGTAGAGCTGTTTTTGGCACCTCATAAAAATCTGGGTCACCTAAATATTCAGCTCTGTCGGCAAATACGCGTTTACCTACTTCAGCCAAAATATGAACATAGGTGGTCGAGTTGTGCTCAAGCGTTCCTTTTGGCTTTGCCAAGTCGTACATTTTTAGCCATTGTAAAATAGCAATACCGCCTGAACTTGGCGGTGGCGATGTGAGCACTTCGTAACCGCGCCAATTACCTTTAATCGGTGTACGCGATTTAGCTTGATAAGCTTTTAAGTCTTGCTCAGTAATAATGCCGCCGTGCTGCTTCATAAATGACGCTATGATCTTTGCTGTCTCACCTTCGTAGAAACCAGCTTTACCTTGATCACGAATTCGTTTCAGTGTGGCGGCAAGTTCCGGCTGCTTAAATACCTTATTTGCTTTGGCATCGGCAAAGTAATCAGCAAAGTTAATGTTCACCGACTTTTTGGCCATTCGCGCAATGTAACGCTCGATACTCGCAGCTAACTTAGGGTGCACAATAAAGCCCTGTTCAGCTAATTTAACTGCAGGTTCTAGCAGAGTCTTCCACTCTAAGCTGCCGTACTTTTGATGGGCAAGCCACATACCAGCAACACTGCCCGGAACACCACTTGCGTGAATACCATACACAGACATGTTATCAATAACATCGCCTTTATCATCAAGGTACATATCGCGATGAGCTGCAGCAGGGGCTGTTTCGCGGTAATCAATAAAATCACCTTTGCCATCTTTTTGGATCAGCATAAACCCGCCACCACCAATGTTACCGGCTTCAGGTAAAGTAACCGCTAATACAAACTGTGCCGCAATTGCCGCATCAACGGCGTTGCCGCCTTGCTCTAAAATAGCGCGCGCCGTATCACTGCTGTAACTATCTGGCATAGCGACGGCCGCTTGCTTTGCAAAGCTTGATGGGTGAAAGAATATCGCGGTAACGATAAATAGATGTGCCGCGTATTTGACTAAACTTGCCATGGTACTTCCTTTTTCTTGATGTTATTTTAACGATTTAGACATGTGAAACCCATAAGGTCAATTAGTTACGATTAACTTAGCTAAGCTGCTCTTTAGGACATGAATAAAGTACTGCAGGTAATTCACCTTGCTCATCTTGATGGGTATAGTTTTTTACAAACTTAAGGCCCAGCTTTTCCATCACCTTTATTGAGCCTAGGTTATCTTTAAGTGCTGTGGCACTGAGCGACTTTACTTCTTCTGGCTCGCTTACGGCTTTAGCAATGGCAAGTGCTGCCTCAGACGCATAGCCTTTGCCCCAGCTCATTCTTTTAAAGCGCCAGCCAATTTCTAAATCACTAAAATCAGGTTGTTCAAAAAAGCCCATGGGCCTGACTAATACCCAACCGATAAAGGTATTGCTCTCTATGATGTTTACTTGCCAAAGCCCCCAGCCTTTTTGCTCATTTCGATACGCATTCAAGCGCGGAATAAACACCTCTTTAATGCTCTGCATACTGGATACTTTGCCGCGAGTGAGATGTTTCATTACCTCAGGGTCGTTATCGAGCTCATAAAGTAGCTCGGCATCATTTTCATCCATTAACCGAAAACTTAATCGTGCTGTTCTAGCTATATTCATTTTTTATTGCTTATACTGCTTAATAGTTAATTAACCATTAGAGAAAAATATGAACAAATTAGCAAGCTTAGTTTTATTAGGCTGTATTGCCTTAACAGGTTGTGAAGATGCAGAGCAAGCCAAGAAAGATGCCAGCGAAGCAAAAGAGGAAGTAAAGCAAGCGCTAAATGATGCTTGGAGCGACGTAAAAGACGCCACCAATGAGTTTAACGACGACTCACTGCAAGAGTTACTCGAAGAAAGTAAAAAGATGGGCTTAAGCATGTATGATGACGGTAAAGAAATTGCCTTAGATGCATGGATTGAGAGTAAAGAAGCGGCTGGTGAGCTTTCTGAAAAAACCAAACAAAAAGCAAAAGAACTGGCTGAAGAATTAAGAGAAGCGCGCGAAAAACGCGAGCAAGAGAAAAATAATTAAAAAGAAAGGGCAAGTATTTACTTGCCCTTTTTTGTTAGTAATTAAAGCTCAAATTCTTTTTTGAATTTTAAGCCAAATTCACTGCGGTCGTTGCTGCGCATTACGCCAACAAAACCAGATTGTTGTAAACGACCCACATCGTATACTTCGTTTAACACGTTCTCACCGTAAAAAGTCACTTCAAAGTCACCGTTCGGGTTTAAGTAAGAGATGTTAAAGCCAACTAATTCACGAGAATCAATGTGTTCACTTTGGTTGTAAACTGATTGACCTTGCATATCGCTACGGTATGAGTAGTTAGCGTTTACTGCCACTGTGCCACCGTTACTTAAATCGATGAAATAAGAAGGTGCGACCATCACAGTCCAACGTGGTGTTAGTGCTGGTGAGTCGCCTTTACCAATACCTAATACACCGTCATCTACTTCTGTGATTTCTGAATCTAGGTAACCAATTGCGCTACGAAGCGTAAAGTCATCTGTAAATGCAATTGTTGTTTCAAGCTCGATACCTTGTGCTTTAGACTCACCCGCATTTTCTACGATAGTAACGAAACCGCCACCTGCAGTTGGATCTGAGAATGGTAATGCTAGGTCTGTGTAGTCAGTAACAAACACCGCAAGCATCATAGATACGTCTTCATGTACTTGACCTTTAAGGCCTAGCTCGTAGTTAATTGCTTTTGTTTCATCGAAAGAAACAAATTGATCAGGACCACCAAATGGACGCGGTGGGAAACCTCCTGTTTGATAACCTTTTTGGATTTGGCCATACACGTTCATGTTATTGCTAAGCTGGTAAGACGCATTTAAATCCCATGTTACTGCATCAAAATCAGCACTTACGTATTTGCGTGTTGCAAACGTTGGGAATAAGGCATCGGCTTCTTTTTTATCTTTCGAATAACGCAGACCACCGCCCACTGTTAAATCGTCGCTTAGGTCATAGCTTGCATTGATATAAGCTGCGTATGAGTTAGTCTCTTGGTTGATATCAAAGTAACCATAATCACCAAAAGACGCAGTAGTACCGTCGTTCAAAAGGCCATCTGGTGTGTTGAATGGGCTAAATACAAACGGACCAGAACTTGTGAAGCCATCTTCATTAAAGAAGTATAAGCCAGACACAAAGTCCATATTATCGAAGCTACCATTTAACTGGATTTCGAATGAATATTGATCTGCACCGCCTTCTTCAGGGAACTCTGATAAGTTAAGGGCAACAGCGTCATCATCAAGACCCCCTTCGTATTCTGAGCTACGGTAGCTTGTGATAAACTTAGCTGTATAGGTGTTATTGATATCCCAATCAGCTGTTAATGAAGTACCCCAGCCTGAGTAAGCCGTCGACTCAATACCCGCTACCGTCGTTGCTAAATCATCAGGATCGCTCGGTAACATGTCTTCTGTAAGTAATGGGAAATCACCATTGAATGGGTCATTCGGGTCAAGTGGCGCCGTTAGCTCAATTGTGTATGGTGATTGGCCTGATTCGTTATCAACACCATCAATTGAGAACACAAAAGATAAGTCGCTGTTTGCTTGCCATTTAAGCGCCATACGACCACTTAACTCTTGCTCTTCACCAATTTCTTTCTCTGGGTTAGCAAGGTTAATCGCTTCACCTACACCATCGCGTTGTTTATAAGACACGCTTGCCGACATGCTTACAGTGTCTGTAAGGCTGTTATTAAAGTAAACGTCACCGGCTAAACGACCACGGCTACCTACTTTTGCATTTGTAGTCACAATGCCTTCATCACCCGGTTGCTTAGTAATAATATTTACTGCACCACCTAATGTGTTGCGACCGTACAAAGTACCTTGTGGACCACGTAATACCTCTACACGCTCAACATTTGGTAATGATAAGTTAGAGCCCATTTGGCGACCAAGGTAAACGCCATCTAAGTAAACACCTACACCCGGATCAGTTGTGATCACATGGTCTTGTAAACCAATACCACGAATGAATACAGATGCATGTGCCGCATTACCTACACCGTAACGAGTGATGTTTAGGTTAGGTACGTATTTGCCAATGTCTTCTAGGTTACTCATGTTCGCTTTATCAATCAGGTTTTCACCGATTGATGTCACTGCTGTTGGCGACTCAAAAATGCTTTCTGTACGCTTACGCGCTGTTACTTCGATTTTTTCGAAAGCATCTTGTTTAGCAGTGGTTTTTTCTTGCTCAGCAAAGGCTGAAGTAGATAATGCAGCAACAATAGCTACAGTTAACTGTGAGAGGTGACGTAATTTCAATTAAAACTCCAAAGGATACCGTGTGTGTATTTTTACCCGTAAATTTCAGGCATAAAAAAAGACGCTTAGGTGTAAGCATCTTTCCTCTGGAGGGGTATTATATGTCAGTTTTGTGAAAATATGTATAATTTTTTTAATTTAATGCTGATTATATTAATTTAAACAATTAAATGTATGACAATTTGAATAATCTCTTCAATTAAATGACTATTGCAATTAAAATTATTGCGCAAATTCAAAGAGTAACATAACAGCAGTATAAATTTATCCTATTCCCACGCATTTAGTAGTAGTTAGATTATTCTATCGTAACACTTCAATTTGATTGAATTTCAAACAAGTAATAGTCTATGCTTTTATTTGATCCCATTTTGCAAGGAGCAAATTTTGAAATTACTCACCCCCTTACGTGCTGCAATTTTAATGGCAGTCGCTGCGGTCTCATTGACCGGTTGCCAGCTTTCTTCAAGCGAACTACCCGCAATCAGTGATTCAGGAACAAAGAACTCAGGTCACGTAGTGTGGCATGATTTGATCACACCTAATTTGGCACAATCTCAAGCATTTTATGCCAGCGTGTTTGGATGGCAATTTCAAGCCGTTAACGACAGCTACACGCTGGCATCATTAGATGGAAAATTAATTGCTGGTATGGCAGAGCTTGATAATAAACAAAATGCCAGCCATTGGCTGAGCCTTATCAGTAGTAAAGACATCGCTGGCGTTAGTGAAAAAACTATCAAAGCCGGAGGTAAAGTCTTAGTAAGCAGTACCGAAATTAAAGGCCGTGGCACTATTGCTGTATTAGAAGACCCCCAAGGGGCTGTTTTTTCACTGATCAATACAGTTAGTGGTGACCCTGAAACTCAGCAAACTGATAACAGCTGGATTTGGCAAGAAGTATGGAGTGATAACCCAGAGCAAAGTAAAGCCTTTTACCAATCACTTGGTAATTATTCAGCACAAAGTAAACCGCTTAATAATGCCAATTACAGTTACTTAGCCTTAAATGGCAAACCTGCGATTGGCTTTGTAAAAAAACCAGATGCCGAGATTGGTAATACATGGGTGAATTACATTAAAGTAGCCGATATTGATGCAACCCTATTAAAAGTAACCTCGGCAGGCGGCATCGTATTGATGGCACCAAGTGACAAAGTACGAAGTGGCAGTGTCGCAATTATTCGTGATCCAGCCGGTGCTGGTATTGTTATTCAGGAGCAAATGTAATGAATAAAAAAATAGTTCGCCTAGCTGCTCTTGCAGCTGCAATATTAACTTTAAATGCCTGCACCCCCTATGCAAGCCTAGATATTAATGCGCCATTTAAAGTAGGTCCTGTGTACGTTAACCCAAGTATTGGCATTGGCGGTACACTTTAATCAATTTCAGGGCGCTGCGTTTTAAACAAAGCGCCCTATTCATTAGTGTTTTACTTTTAAGCGTTGCACTTGGGTCAGTACATCTTCAGCCTTGGCGCCTAGGTAAACGTAAATTGCCAGTGCAATCAACAGACCTACCACAGCAAACATCATCAATACAGCAGGTATAACATTCTCAGTTTGCCCGAGTGCTGCTTTAAACATGGTTAGTAAGGCTTCTATCGATACTGCAATCAAAATTGTTGAGATAAAGCGTGTGATCGTACGTCTTGTTGAGCTGTGGCGAAAAATATCCTTATGCATGAGGATTTCTTCTTCTAGAATTGTTTTACCTAAATCAAAAATAGCCAACGCTAAAGTAACAAAGATAATAATAGTAAATGGTTTAAGCGGGTCTGACTGGGTGTCTTCGCTAATCACTAAGTCCACCATTCCAGCAAACACTTTATATAACAGATAGAACACCAAGCAAAACAAACAAGTGACAATCAAGCCATAACCTACCTTAAAGTAAGGTGTCATTCTGGCTCGTTTGGTGTCTCCCATAATAAATTCAATCAGTTCTGTTAAACACACATCGATGACTAAGAACTGCTGCAAATTATTACCTGCAGGAATTGTTTTAATAACAGAAATACACAAGTGCTTTGTCGCCGTGGAAATATACGGCGATGTAAAGTGCGGCTCCGGCGTAGCAGAAGCGAGTAAAAAATAAGGCCGAGCACTTAAGTCCTGCCCTGCTCCAATATGACCCAGTTTCTTGCTGTATTGACGCTTAAAGCAGACATTATCACCTTGCTGAATGCCTTGTTCATTCAAGCAATATTGCAATTCTAGAAATGGATATTGATTGACGAGCTGTTGATAGGCTTGCTTGTTAGTCAACGATGCCTGAACACTGGCAAGTATAGAAAGAAGCAGTTCATGAATAAGCTGTTGTTGCTCTTCATATCGTTCTATAGCACTTAAATAACTCATTCTGGCCATCTTGCTTCCTCAAAGTAATGATATCAACTCTAGTTAAGCAAGGAAGACTCCAATTTTTATTTCTATTAATAATCAATTAGTTAATTTCGTGCACGGGAATGACATTAGAATAAAAGCACTATAAAGGTGCGCATTTTGTTTTATGAAGCACTAAAACGAAAAAAGCTGTAACTCAGTGAGTTACAGCTTTTTAATTTTGGTGCGGATGGGGGGACTTGAACCCCCACGGCCGAAGCCACCACCCCCTCAAGATGGCGTGTCTACCAATTCCACCACATCCGCATACAATTCTGTATGTTGTTAAGCTTTAAGTTTACTTGAGGAATGAAAACTGCTTAACGCTAATTAGCAAAGCTAATTAGTTAGGTACGTCAGACGTTTTATCTTCTGTCGCAGGCACATCAGATTGTGCTGGCGTTACAGTTTCAACAGCTGGCGCAGCTTCTAGGTTTTCCCACTCATCAGTCTTTTTGATTTGACCTGCAGTAAGGTTACCTAGAACAATACTTAGTACGAAGAAGATCGTTGCTAAGATTGTTGTTGTTTTAGTCATGAAGTTACCAGCACCTGATGAGCCAAACACGGTACCAGAAGCGCCAGCACCAAATGATGAACCCATATCTGCGCCTTTACCTTGTTGGATTAAAACCATACCAACTAATGCTAAAGCAACAATTAAATAAACTACTAATAAAATTTCGTACATCTTATACGGTCCCTTTTGCACTTTCACAGATAGCAGTAAATGAATCTGCTTTAAGACTCGCACCTCCAATAAGGCCGCCGTCTATATCTGGTTGTGCAAATAATAATTCGCTATTTTTTTCATTTACGCTACCACCATATAAGATGGTTAACTGCTGTGCTACATCGCTATCCGAAGAAGCAATCTTCTCACGGATAAATTTGTGCACGGCTTGCGCTTGCTCAGGAGAGGCAGTCTTACCTGTGCCAATGGCCCAAACGGGCTCGTATGCTACCACAGAATTCTTCAGTGCTGCTACACCTAATTTGCTAATTACAGCATCAATTTGAGCTGCAACCACTAATTCAGTTTCGTTTGCTTCACGTTGCTGCTCGCTTTCACCCACACATAGGATAGGAGTTAAGCCAACTTGCTGCGCTCGCGCAAACTTATCTGCAACAACGTCATCTGACTCACCGTAAATGCTACGACGTTCAGAATGGCCAACTAACGTATAAGCTGCGCCTAGGTCTTTGACTAGCTGAGCATCTACTTCACCCGTAAATGCACCTGCTTGATTTTCAGAGACTGTTTGCGAACCAAACGTGACATTTTGTTGCTGCAAAGAACTCAACAATGGGAATGGTGGAAACACCACTATATCCAGTTCATCCGTTTGAACATTTTTAATAGCAGTTGATAACTGTTCAACAAGCTCTAAAGAGCCGTTCATTTTCCAATTACCTGCGACCATCGGCTTACGTGTTGCCATTATTCCACTCCACATTTGAAAGCGGGCAAGATACTAACTCGACTTGCCCGAAGTTACAAGAGGTTATTGTTATGCCTCGGTTTGTTTGCTCACAGTTTCGACAACTTCAGCTATTTTGCGAGCACTATCAAGTACAACTTTTTCTTGCTCAGCTTCAACCATTACTCGAACAACAGGCTCTGTACCTGATTTTCGAAGTAATACTCGGCCTGTATCACCTAATTGCTCTTCAACATGCGCTACCATCTCAACTACAGCTTGATCTTGCGTTGGATCGGTACCTTGTGGGTAACGAACATTGATCATTTTCATTGGGTACTTTGTAAAACCTGCCCCTAAGTCTTGCAATGTTTTATTCTGTGCAACCATTGCCGCTAACACTTGCAAGCTTGAGATAATGCCGTCACCCGTACTGATTAAATCAAGATTTAATACATGGCCTGAGCTCTCACCACCGATTTTCCAGCCATTCTCTTGAAGCAGCTCCATCACGTAGCGGTCGCCTACTTTACTACGAGCAAAGCCAATACCGCGCGCTTTTAATGCATTTTCAAGGCCCATGTTAGACATAACAGTGCCAACAACACCCCCACCTAAAATATCGTCATTTGCAGCTTGACAAGCAATGATATAAACAATGTCATCACCATCAAATACACGACCATTGTGGTCAACCATCATTACTCGGTCACCATCACCATCGTAGGCAATACCAACATCAGCATTGTGTTCTAATACTTTGCGTTTAAGCGTTTCAACATGGGTTGCACCACACTCTAGGTTGATATTTACCCCATTTGGCTCACAAGCATGACAGATTACTTCAGCGCCTAACTCACGCATTACTGACGGTGCAATGTGGTATGTAGCACCATTTGCGCAATCGAGAACAATTTTTAAACCTTCAAGCGATAAGCCTTGTGGGAATTGGCTTTTGCAAAACTCAATGTAGCGACCGTCAGCTGTTTCTAAACGACGCGCTTTACCAAGCTTGTCAGAGGCAACGCAGGTCATTGGCTCATCCATCATAGCTTCAATTTCAAGCTCAACATCATCTGGTAATTTTAAGCCTCTGCTTGAAAAGAATTTAATTCCGTTATCATGGTAAGGGTTATGAGATGCACTAATTACAATACCCGCTTCAGCACGGAACGTTTGCGTTAAATAAGCAACCGCCGGCGTTGGCATTGGGCCTAACAAAACAACATCGATACCAGCGGCGATTAAGCCAGCTTCAAGTGATGTTTCAAGCATATAGCCAGAAATACGTGTGTCTTTACCAATAATGACTTTTTTGGTACCAATTTTTGATAAAACGCGACCTGCAGCCCAACCAAGCTTAAGCGCAAACTCTGGAGTGATTGGGAATTCACCCACCATGCCACGTACACCGTCCGTGCCAAAATATTTTCTTGTTTTACTCATTTGTAATTCCTTTAGTACATGCTTGCCAAACGCTAAGCACATCAACTGTTTCTTGTACGTCATGAACGCGAATGATTTTTGCACCGTTTTGTGCTGCTATCAGCGCGCCTGCAAGGCTTCCCGCTAAGCGTTCATTGGTATCTCTATTTAATAAGTTACCGATCATTGATTTACGAGATAATCCCGCAAGAACCGGTAATTTGAATTGGTTAAATACATCAAACTTATTTAAGATTTGGTAATTATGAGCCAGTGTTTTACCAAAGCCAAAACCTGGATCTAAAATAATACGTTCAGACTGAATGCCCGCTTGCTCACACGCGGCTAAACGCTCTGCAAAGAATTCGTTAATATCAGCAAATAAATCATCATAATGTGGGTTACTTTGCATCGTACGAGGCTGACCTTGCATATGCATTAAACAAATTGCCACCTCTGGGTATTGTGCTAATACCTCTATTGCCCCTGGCTCTTGCAAAGCTCTGACATCATTAATGATATCAGCCCCTGCAATTATTGCTTGGCGCATTACTTCGCTTTTGCTGGTATCAATGGAGATAATACAATCGCTGGATGCTCTTAGCGCTTTAACTAAAGGAATAACGCGATCAAGCTCATCCTCAAGAGATACATCAGGTGCCCCAGGGCGGGTTGACTCACCACCTATATCAATTATTTTTGCGCCTTGATTTAATAACGTTTTAGCTTGTTTGACAGCGCTGTCGAGTTGGCAATAACTACCACCATCAGAGAATGAATCAGGAGTGACATTTAAAATCCCCATAACAACAGGGGAATCGAGGCGTAAAATGCGACCTCGCGGTAATTTAAGAGCGGTCATTTTTACTTAAACTTCCATGCATTTGCTTCACTGGACTCCACTGGAATAGTGAGCCAATTTTATGCTACAAAAAAGCCCCGGCATCCGGGGCTTTTGCTTTTTATATTCTAGCGATTATTCAGCTTTGTCATCAAGGCTTGTTTCATCCTTTTTTACTGAATCATCAGATTTAGTTTCATTAACTACAGGCTCAGCTTTCGCACTCGGCTTTTTATCGTCTGAACGGCGGTCATGAACATCACGTGGCTCACGTACAGGCTGACGTGCCATTAAGTCATCAATTTGACCCGCATCGATCGTCTCATACTTCATGAGTGCATCTTTCATCGCATGTAAGATATCAATGTTATCTTTAAGGATTTGCTCTGCACGTTGATAGTTACGGTCTGAGAATAAACGAACTTCGCTGTCGATAACTTTTGCTGTTTCATCAGACATGCTCATAGCACGGCTACCGCCGCCACCCATGTACATTTCGTTTTGATCTTCAGCGTAAAGTAACGGACCAAGTTTTTCACTTAGACCCCATTGGGTAACCATTTTACGAGCAATATCTGTTGCACGTTCAATATCGTTACTTGCACCAGTTGTCACTTTATCTTCACCGTAGATAAGTGCTTCAGCGATACGACCACCGTAAAGACTCGAGATCATTGACTCTAATAGCTCTTTTGAATGGCTTACACGATCTTGCTCAGGCAGGTACATAGTGACACCTAAAGCACGACCACGAGGAATGATAGACACTTTATACACTGGATCATGTTCAGGCACCATGCGACCAACAATCGCGTGACCCGCTTCATGGTAAGCAGTCATTTCTTTTTCCTGCTCACTCATCACCATGGTCTTGCGCTCTGCACCCATCATGATTTTATCTTTTGCAGCGTCAAATTCTGCCATGCTTACAACGCGTTTGTTACCACGAGCTGCATATAAAGCGGCTTCGTTAACTAAGTTTGCAAGGTCAGCACCAGAGAAACCAGGTGTACCACGTGCAATTACCGCAGCTTCAACGTTGTCACCTAATGGCACTTTACGCATGTGAACTTTAAGGATTTGTTCACGGCCTCGAATATCAGGAAGACCAACAACAACTTGACGGTCAAAACGGCCAGGACGTAATAACGCAGGGTCTAATACATCAGGGCGGTTCGTTGCAGCGATAACGATAATACCTTCATTACCTTCAAAGCCGTCCATTTCTACAAGCATCTGATTTAGCGTTTGCTCACGCTCATCGTGACCACCACCCATGCCAGCGCCACGTTTACGGCCTACTGCATCGATTTCATCAATAAAGATGATACAAGGTGCTGCTTTTTTAGCTTGCTCGAACATGTCACGTACACGTGATGCACCAACACCAACAAACATTTCTACGAAATCAGAGCCTGAAATTGTGAAAAACGGCACTTTAGCTTCACCAGCTACCGCTTTAGCTAGTAATGTTTTACCTGTACCAGGAGGACCAACCATCAACACACCTTTCGGGATGCTACCACCTAGCTTTTGGAATTTTGATGGGTCACGTAAGAAGTCTACAAGTTCAGTTACATCTTCTTTCGCTTCGTCACAACCAGCAACATCAGCAAACGTTGTTTTAACTTGGTCTTCACTCATCAGGCGCGCTTTACTCTTACCGAAAGACATCGCGCCTTTACCGCCACCACCTTGCATTTGACGCATGAAGAAAATCCACACACCAATAAGCAGTAACATCGGGAACCAAGAGATTAAAATGCTGGCGAGGAATGACTGCTCTTCTGGCTTAACGCCTTTGACATTAACGTTGCTTTTTAAAAGATCATTCAAGATGTCTTTATCATACATAGGCATGATGGTTTGAAAGCGCTCACCATTTGTTTTAGTACCAGTAATCGTACCTGTGGTGCTTTCAATTGAGACTTCTTGGATAGCGCCACTGCGAGCGTCGCTAACAAATTGAGTGTAACTTGTTTGGCGATCTGCCTGATCACCACCATTAAAGCTCTGGAACACTGACATTAGCACTACTGCAATGACCAGCCAGAGTATTAGATTTTTCGCCATATCGCTCAAGGAGTTAACCTCTTGTATCCAATTAATTTAAATTCAACTTAACGCAGCACAACTGTACTACAGTTTGTAACCTGTCGCCACTATATATACTTCCCGAGAGCGGGCACGTGATGCATCGGGCTTTCTAATTTTAACTGCTTTAAAGCTATTACGTACTTCTTGTAAGTATTGATCAAATCCTTCACCTTGGAAGACTTTGACACAAAACGCACCATTTTTCTTTAAAACTTGGTGGCACATATCTAATGCTAATTCGACTAAATACATACTACCCGCTTGATCCACTGATGTATTACCACTCATATTGGGTGCCATATCAGAAAAAACTACATCAACATTTTTTCCGTCAATACGTGTTAATAGTGCATCAAGTACCGCTTCTTCACGAAAGTCACCTTGCAAGAAATCAACACCTGCTAAGGAATCCATAGGCAAGATATCACAAGCAATAACCTGACCATTATCACCAACCTTTTCAGCTAAATACTGTGACCAACTTCCTGGCGCAGCACCTAAATCAACCACCGTCATCGATGGTTTGATTAATTTATCTTTGTTTTGAATTTCGTCTAATTTGAATACCGCACGAGAGCGCCAACCTTTCTTTTGCGCTTCGTGAACATAAGGATCGTCGAAATGTTCCTTCAGCCAACGCTTAGAACTGGCTGAATGTTTTTTATTTGCCATAAAATTAATACGTAACTAATTAGTAATATTCTCTAGATGGCGTTAGAATACCCTTAATTCAAGCCATATTCAGCAAAATTTGTAACATGATGAAATTATCGAACAAACAAAAGCAGTTTTTAAAAGGCCAAGCGCACAGTTTAAAACCTGTTGTATTACTTGGTGCAAACGGATTAACCGAAGGCGTTTTAGTTGAAATCGAAAGCGCTCTAGAAATTCATGAGTTAATCAAAGTTAAAGTTCCTACAGATGAACGTGAAACTAAAACATTGATTTTTGATGCAATTGTTCGCGAGACAGGCGCAACAAAACTACAAACAATTGGTCATACAATTGTACTGTATCGTCAAAGCGAAGAGAAAAAGATTCAATTACCGCGCGGTTAATCCTGCCTTGTGGAGTTTCGAATCATTAAAAGCCAGCAAATTTGCTGGCTTTTTTGTAGGCAAAAATAATTTTCCATTAATTTGTAACTAAACTTTTTTACCTAAGCTATTTTTGCTCTCGCGTGAATTTAAGAACCCGATTGATAAACTCGGTAGTAAGCTCGTTAATTAACCCAGTTTCGGCATTAAGAACTAAGCTAAACCCGATGTTTAGATGCGGAAATACAACAATATCGCTGCGATAACCTTGTACCCAACCGCTATGGTAGTAAAGCACTTCATCATCATAATTATAAACACGCCAACCTAATCCATAATAAGCATCTTTTACATGTTCACGCCAAACCCTACGACGAGTTTCTTTTTTAGTATGTGTGTAAGGGCGGGTTTGTTTGATCAATGCCTCGAGTGGTAATACGTCAGGGTATTGCCCTAACTGTGCATTCAACCAAATCGCCATGTCATTTGCGCTGGCGTTCACTCCTGCAGCCGCAGGCACTTTATAATAGTTTTTCTTCAAGCGTGATGTATACCATCGTTTTCTGCCGCGCACATGAGGGTGAGCATAATTATCATCTTTCACCATCCCCTCAAAACCAACACTCGCATCCGCCATTTTTAATGGTGCAAAAATATACTCCGAAATCCAGTGTGAGTAATCCATCTGTGTTGATTGATAAATCACAGAATCAATCAAGCTAAACATCACATTTTGATAACCGTAACATTCACTTGGTTTGCAGATAGGCTCAACAGTCAATAGCCGCTCGACAATATCTGGGTAGCTCATACGCGACTCAATTAGGTTATCGTATGCGTTAGGTACCAAGCCACTAGAGTGACTCAATATGTGATAAATTTTTAAGTCATCTTTATAAGCAGTATTAGCAAAAGCAGGAATAAACTTACTGATAGGGTCATCAATATTAAACTCCCCTTGTGCTGCCAGTTTTGCGGTTAATGAACCCGCAAATGTTTTTGAGACGGATGCCAATCGAAAGCGGGTATGTTTATCTACTCTGCGGCCTTTTTCTATTTTTGTTCGACCAATACCGTTAATAAAATCATCATGACCAATATTTACAATTGCCAATGAGCCACCTGGGATCCCTTTACTTTTTAGTTTTCGGGTGAGGTGTTTATTATAATCAGCAACGAATGTTTGCCATTGCTTATCACTCGAAGCAGCTTCACCACTAACAAAAAGCAGTGTTAAAGAAAAAAGAAAGGAAATTAAAAATAAGCTGTACTTCATTATTTATTTTTTTAAGTCTGTTTAGGAAGTTTCTTATAACATAATATCATGAACTTTTGCCTCGACTAACGTACAATACGCTTAATCTTAATTATTTATGGGTAGATTATTTTTTATGCGCTTATTCGTGCTTTTATTTTTTGTTTTAATTTCAGTCGGTTGCGCCCTTAAACCAGAGCCAGCGCCGTTACTTACAATGCCAAAAAAACCGAGCTTACAGAGCCAGCGTTTTCAAGTTGAGTATCAAACAGAGCATGCATCACCTAAAGTGAAATCGGTACAACTACCAGCTCATACAGTAAGTAAAAATCAAACCGTCATGATAGTTGCCGACAAAACCAGTGTCACAGATACACTGTACTCTCAACTAACTGAGGCACTTACAGCTAAGCAGTTAAAAGTCGTAGCCGAAGGCGCACAAGCAGATTATACCCTATCTATCCATCAGCTTGATCTGGAGCTTATTGAAGAAACAGAATACCAATTGGTGAAACCCAAAAAGCCACTTTCTTTATTCGATGAAGTCGCCAAGCAATACCCTGTTCAACAATGTGCGACTATTTTAGGCCAAGTAAGTATGCGCCTAACTCATAAAAAAACAGGTGACGTTGTCTGGTTTGCAAAATCGTCAATTGATAGCGCAAGCTTTCACCGCGAGCCGCTAATCTACAGCTTTGAGCAACAACAACTAATAAAGAATGAACTTGAAGTAGCCAGCTTTGTGCATGAGCAAAATTCAGAGCAAGCACGTATGGCACGTGTGAATATAGACGTGACGATACCTGAGTATCAGACCATTACACGCATGGACATGTTAAAAAAAGAACAAGGCCCGTGTACCCGTACTGAAGTTAGTGCTCTTACGCCTATGATGCAATACTATCTTAGCAGTATCTTAATCGATAAAATCAAAGTTCAATAAATAACTTTCGCTGTTTGTCTGCCCATAGGCAAACAGCGCCCTTCACCATCTCCTCAACATCATTTCATTCGTCTGTTGCTACATTTTTTTACAGATTACAGGAACTCATTAACAATATACTATATGCTATTACCCTTTCTTACAGACAGACAAGGAAGCCACGTTGCGAGCTCAAAGTACCCTATTTTTAATATGTTTAACCTTGCTAAGTACCCCAAGCCTAGCAAGTAATCGCTATTATGCCGACAATACATTAGAGCCTAGCCAAGGCTTTGCATGGGATTGGGGCATAGGCGCTGGGTATTACATTGAAGACTCGTATCTAATAGGCATGGACTCTTACAATGATGGCTTTGAACCAGATATTCACCTTGCCGTTTCTTACAACAATTTTTACCTTGATTATGATCAAAGCCAACTTAGTGGTGGTTTGACTCTGGGTTATAGTGTTATCGACAAATTTGAATGGGGCTTAGACCTAGTAGGCACAAATGTTCAATCTGGTTTTGATGATACAGGCTTAACTTTTTACGGTGACGAAGTCATCGCAGAACTCGAAGGTATAAAAAGCCGTAATTATGATTTTGATGTTGGCCTTCGCCTATCACGCCGTTTCGAAAACTCACAAATCTCATTTGAGTATTTACATGATGTTTCTGGTACCCACAACGGCTGGGTGATGAATTCATTTTTTAGTCAGATTATCCCTTGGCGAAATTGGGAGTTCCGCTCTGGTGTTGGCTTAAGTGCTTACTCTAATGATTTTACTGACTATTACTTTGGAATTTCACCATCAGAATCTTTATTAACACGCCCTGTCTATGATCCTGATACCTCGTACAGTTTAATTTTTGAATTCCATGCTGAATACCCTATAAATAGGCATTGGGTGTTTCTAACTGGCTGGCTTTCAACCTGGTTTTCTAAAGACATTCATCAAAGCCCAATTATTTCGCAAGAGTATCAGCATAAAGCCAAGGTAGGCGTGCGTTATGTTTTTTAAGTATTGTGTAACGTTAACAATATTATTTGCAAAACCCGTGTTTGCCCAAGATCAAGCAAATACAGATAATGCGTTAGTTGCATTGCCTGATACATGCGTAGCCTTACGTGAAGGTAGAAATTGCTTTGCCGAGGTGGATATAACCTGGCAACAACATAATACTGGCAATTACTGCTTACGCAACGCTCAAAGTAAGCACATCATGCAATGCTGGTTAATGCAACAAAAAGGGCTATTTAGATACCAGTTTGATTCTGCTGAAAGTGTTGGTTTCGAGCTAATAAATAGTAATAACGGTAAAGTTGTCGCAAGCACAGAAATACAATTGCAATGGGTCTATAAAAATCGTCAGAAGAAACGACGCTGGCGATTGTTTTAACTAGGAGTGAATAATGGAACATTATGGGACCATCTTATTGGTTGAAGATGATATATCTCTTGCCAACTGGGTTGCAGAATATTTAATCGAACAAGGCTACCAAACAACACTATGTCAACGCGGTGACCAAGTTGTTGAGCAAGTACGTAAAACAAACCCAGACTTGGTTTTGTTAGATATTATGCTACCAGGGCAAGACGGTATTAGTGTGTGCCGAGACTTAAGGCAGTTTTATCAAGCCCCAATTATTATGCTAACCGCTCGTGATGATGAAATGGATGAAGTGATTGGCCTTGAAGTGGGTGCAAGCGATTATATGATGAAGCCCGTTCGTCCCCGTGCATTATTAGCACGTATTAAAGCGGCACTGCGCTCTAAAACTGATACGCAAGAGTCAACAGCCAACTCTGAACTAATAAATGTGGGTAAGTTATCAATTAATACTGAATCACGTACCGTTTACTTGGCAGATGAAGAAGTTCATATTTCAAGTGCTGAATACCTTCTACTCCATTACTTAGCAAGTAATGCAGGCCAAGTTGTATCCCGCGACTCTGTGTTTAAAGCGACGAAAGGTCGAGAGTATGATGGCTTAGACAGAAGTGTGGATGTGCTCATTTCATCGTTACGTAAAAAATTTAATGATGACCCACAACACCCTGAAAAAATTAAAACCATCTGGGGCAAAGGCTATTTACTTGTTGCCACGGCATGGCAATAGCATTGAGCGCCTGTGAAAAAGTTTTATCTTTCGCTACTTGGTAGTGCTTTACTTTCAATCATTGTTTTGGGTTGGCTAATTGATGCTTTCAGTCAGCAAACCCAAGCTCCTCAAGATGTGTTTTCTAGCGAAACACAAATGATTAAAGGTTTTGCAAAACAAATCGCCAAGCTTGACGCTAAACAGCGCGAGCAAGCTATCACGGATATTAATCAAGACTTTGCAGTGCAACTTGAGTATCGCCCGACGCAATCGCTTGCACTTCCCCATTCTCTATTATCACAAATAACCCAACCTAGCGGTCTGATCCTCGAAGATCAACAAGGCTACTATTTACTTTATAGTGAAGCCGCTTTAGGCACGCACCACTTAAAAATGCGTTTAGATAAAGACTTAACACACGAACAAGGCAACGATGTGTTACTCACCTTGTTGTTCTACGCTGGGTTATGCGTATTTATGGGCTTTATCATTGCGCCACTAGCCAAGCGTTTAACCGTTTTAAACGAAGCAGCAAAACGCTTTGCCAAAGGCGATTTAAAAAGTCGTATTCACTTATCTCATTTTACCTATATCAAAGATGTTGAGCTAACATTCAACCGTATGGCTAGCCAAATCGAAAAACTGCTTGATGAAAATAAGTTGATGGCATCGAGTTTATCTCACGATATTCGCACACCTATCGCTTGTTTACGGTTTGGCCTAGAGGCAGCGCAAGATTGTAGTAGTGAAGAAAAGCGCCTTGAGTATCTTGCTCGCATGGAAAACGACTTAGATCAAATGGAGTCAATGCTAAAGAGTTATCTGGCATTTGCTACCCTTGAGCAAAAAGCGAATCAATTGACCTTCAATCATTCTGATTTAGAAACCTACATCCTTACACTCATTCATCAAATTGAACCTAAAGTAGAACAACATGGCTTACGCATTAATCACCGCGTTGAAGGCGATGATATTTGTGCTGATTTGCACTGGTTAGCTCGGGCCATTGTTAATTTATTAAGTAATGCTTGCGACTTTGCTGAATCTGAAATTTTACTCAGCGCTACGAGTACCAGTGAATCCGTTACCATAAAGATTGAAGATGACGGCCCGGGTGTCAGCGAACAAAACTGGCAAAAAGTATTTAGTCCATTTTTCCAAGAACAAACGCATCGCAATCGGGATGGAGAAAGCTACGGGCTTGGCCTTGCTATCGTTGCGAAAGTCGTTGATTGGCATCATGGTAAGGTCGAAGTATCAAAAAGTAAGCAGCTAGGTGGCGCGTGTTTTACTCTTTCAATTCAAAATAAAAGCCTTTAAACATGTTTCAATTACGTTAATTGTCTCGTATTGTAGAGAACAATTGCACGAAATGTACGCTGACTTCAAAGATAACAATATATAGAACGAATTTGACCTAGATTAACTCTTTTTATTTAGTGTTAATTCAAGTAGATTGTCAGCGCCGTCACAAATAGAGAAGTAACAAAAATATGAGCGCATCACGTGGGGAGTTCAGCTCCCGCTTTGGATTTATTATGGCAGCAGCAGGCTCTGCTGTTGGCTTAGGAAATATTTGGGGTTTCCCAACACAAACTGCAAGTAATGGCGGTGCCGCATTTTTAGTGGCTTATTTAGTATTAGCATTTTGTCTTGCTTATCCTGCTTTAATGGCTGAGTTAGTGATTGGTCGTCACGGTCAAGCTAATGCCGTCACTTCACTTCGAAAAGTAACAAATCAAGCATGGCAAAAGAAGTTTGCCTTCATGGTAGGTTTTGGCGGTATTATTTGTGCGGGTCTAATTTTAAGCTTCTATGCTATCGTCGCAGGCTGGATGCTGAGTGCGACCCTCGAACCCGTTGCGCAATTAGCCGGTCAAGAGCAAGCTGGCACTTGGCTTAGTGAGCAGTCACTACCAAGAAACCTTATATTTTCTGCTACATTTATTATTTTAACCGTTGCGATTATCTCTAAAGGCGTCGAAAACGGCATAGAAAAATGGTCTAAGCGCTTAATGCCTGCTCTGTTAGGCATTCTGTTTATGCTGATCATCTATGTAATGACTCAAGATGGCGCAATGGCAGGCCTAAAAGCGTATTTAGTGCCAGACTTTTCATCGATTTTAAACCCTGAGTTATTAGTGAATGCGTTAGGGCAAGCATTTTTTTCACTATCGCTTGGTACCAGCGTAATGATCATCTACGGATCATACATCAGCAAAAAGGAGAACTTAGTATCGTTAGGCGCTTATGTGACTTTAATCGATGTGTTCATTGCATTTGTTGCCGGTTTACTTATTATTCCTGCGATGTATGTAGCCCAGGCACAAGGTGTTGAGATTTTCTCTGCAGAAGGTGCACTACTTTCAGAAGATACCTTAGTATTCCAAGTGCTACCGGCGCTTTTCACCAGCATGGGTGATGTGGGTATTTTTGTTGGTTTTGCTTTTTTCGCGTTAATGAGTATTGCAGCATTAACGTCATCTATTTCGATGCTAGAAGCACCTGTTTCTTATGCTGTTGAACGTTTTGCGCTAAAGCGAGTACAAGCGACTTGGATCATTGGCGGTATTATTGCGCTCATTAGTTTTACAATTGTCTTTAACCTAGGCACCTTGTTTGGCTTTGTGATCACCTTAACAACTAAGATTGGTCAACCTATTCTAGGCTTAATGTGTTGTATTTTTGTTGGTTGGATTTGGCATCGCGGGTCGTTACTAAAAGAAATTCAACAAGGGTGCCCAGAAGCTGCTAGTAGTTTCTTTTGGAAAGTATGGCCATGGTATATCAAGTTTATTTGCCCACTCGCCATTGCACTCGTATTCGCGAACTCTTTGTTAAGCTAGTAAGCATTTATGTTTGAAGTGGCCCCATAGGCTACTTCAAACACATATCCTGATGTGGAATACCATCTTCTAAGTAATCATTCCCCACATTTTCAAAACCAAATTGCTGATAAAACCCTGTTAGGTAACACTGAGCACCAATCATAATCGCTTTATCAGGCCAATGCCTCTTACATGTATCAATCGCGGTTTGCACTAGCTTGGTTGCGAGTCCTTCACCACGAAATTGCTCTGCAACCAGTACTCGACCAAATGCGCTAAATTGCTCATTCTTTTTATAACATCGTGCATAGGCTGCCACCTGCAGGTCTTTGAACAAGAACACATGTTGGGTCAGTTCATTGTTATCCACTTCGTCAATTTCTGGGTAAGGGCAAGTTTGCTCTACCACAAATACATCAACCCGCGCCCGTAAAATGGCAAATAACTCATCTTTACTGAGTTCGTTATAACTTTTAACAGAAAACATAATGCTCCTTAATGAAGACAAAAAACCCAGCCGTAGCTGGGTTTTAACTCGCTATTCAGTCGTTAATCTTTAAGCAAATAATCGCTCTAGCTGATCACACAGCTGCGACAGGTTTACATGATCATGCTCAATCGTTAAATCGACATAACCGTCCCCCCTAAAGGCACGGTCAAGCTCGATTAATACATGAGTTTTATGTGCTTCAGGCACAAACGACAACTCAATCTCTTGTAAGCCAAATAGGCTTCGGCTATTTGGGCGATATTCAAGTTCTTGATAACAGCCTGAATGCGATTGAAAAGTAGGTGCTTTTAAATAACCCTTTTCTACATCTGCTTTCACTAAGCTAAAACCAAGTCTATCCATCGCTTCCATTAACGTGCTTACAGCGTCATTAGGATAAATGTGTAATGCATCACGGTCAGTTGGATCAAGGGCTAGATCAATGTCTAAGCCTGTTTCAAGCCAAACATGCGATTGGTTATAACCAGCGTTAATTTCAGTGATCGGGGTTTCAGAATGTAGGCGAGCTTCGAATGGGATATGCTTTTCAGCGCCCGCTGCAATCATGCCAATATCTGTAATTCGCCATTTTTCTATCACATGGTTTGTAAAATACTCACCATCATCACTTTCAACTTTCACACGGGTCATAAGTGCTAGGTCTAAACCCGAAATTTCTTGATCAACATCACCACCTTTGATGACTATCACGGCATTAAATTTTTGACCAGGTTGTAAATGCTCTGTCTCAAGTACAGTGTCAACTTTTGCTGCACCAATACCTACTGATGCAAGGATTTTCTTAAACATCTATTCTCCTTAAGCCAGCTTCTTAGTTATGGCTTAAATTCCTTTGTTAATGCATCTTAACCACAATTAAAAGCTATTGTCAGCGAAAAAATGTTGCTTTTGGCGGATTAATCAATAAATCATGGATAAGTGCTTATTTTTTGAACTCTTCTTGCTCGATATTGTTTTCCAATAACGAATATTTCGCTACACTGCTAGCAAATGAAGCTAAAAGAACAATTATGGAACTTATCTACTTTGCTACCGCTTTCGTGTTTGGCTTTGCCATTTATCAATTAAAGCTACCTCCTCTCATCGGCTTTTTATTAGCAGGCTTTGCGCTTAATCTTTATGGCTATAAAACAACCGAACTACTAAATACATTAGCAAACCTCGGTGTAACACTATTACTTTTTAGCATAGGTCTAAAACTTAAAGTGTCTAATTTAATGAAACCGCAAGTGTGGGCGCCTGCCTCAATGCACATTGTTCTGAGCAGCACGCTGTTTAGTGGTTTTATGTTACTGCTAGGTGCCCTTGCACTGCCTTTATTTAGTGAACTTACTTGGCAAAGTGCATTGTTAGTCGGCTTTGCTTTTAGCTTTTCAAGTACCGTATTTGCCGTAAAAGTATTGGAAGAGCGCGGTGAGATGGCAAGCCTGCATGGTAAAATCGCCATTGGCATTCTAGTTATGCAAGATATCTTCGCTGTTATTTTCTTAGCCATCAGTACAGGTAAAGCACCGAACATGTGGGCACTGGCATTATTAGTGGGATTGCCTATTTTACGTCCAGTGATGTTTTGGGTATTAAATCGCTCAAAACACGGTGAACTATTACCTTTATTCGGGTTTTTCTTTGCACTAGTTTTAGGTTACCAAGCATTTGAATTTGCAGGTCTTAAAGGTGATTTAGGTGCGTTGATTATCGGTATGATGTTCGCATCACACAAAAAAGCAGGTGAGTTATCAAAGTCATTACTGAATTTAAAAGATGTGTTACTGGTTGGCTTTTTCTTAAATATTGGTTTGAATGCCGAACTGACAAGTCACGCAGTGATTGTTGCACTTATCATTATACTCGTCTTGCCACTAAAAGTTGCACTTTATTATGTACTGACAAACGCATTTAAGTTACGTGCTCGTACTTCGTTATTAAGTGCATTTAGCTTAGCCAATTACAGTGAGTTTGGCCTGATCGTTTGCGCAGTTGCAGCTACCAGCAATTTAATTACTTCTGAATGGCTGGCAGTTATGGCTATTGCAGTTTCAATCACATTTGTTTTAGCCTCGCCTCTTAACAAACGATCTAATGAGATTTATGTCAAAATCGAACATTGGCTACTTAAATTTGAAAGTGACAGCCGTCTTGCTGAGGAACTACCTGTTAATTTAAATGATACTAAAATCGTGATATTTGGCATGGGCCGTATTGGCACGGGTGCTTATGAAACGATTAGCCAAACCCATCCAAATCTTGTCGCGGGTATTGATATCAAACCTGATGTAGTAGAAAAGCACATCAAACGCGGTCGTCGGGTATTACTCGCTGATGCAACAGACCCTGATTTTTGGCAACGTGTAAATCATTCACATGTCGGTATGGTAATGCTCGCTATGCCTAAACATATGCAGAATATTTTTGCTTTGGAGCAACTACGAGCCTCAGGTTATCAAGGACAAGTTACTGCAATTGCCAATTATCCAGATCAGCAAAAAGAACTAGAAGATATGGGCGTTGACTCTACTTATAATTTTTATTTAGAGGCAGGAAGTGGTTTTGCAGAGCATGTAAAGCAAAAACTTTTTTCTTAGCACCTAAAATAATTATTGGTACTTAAGGATGGTACCAATAATTATCTCTAAAATTTTCAGCAAGTTGCATAGTCAGGTTAAAATCACCTGTTTTTTAGTTCCCTTTATTAGGTCAACTCTATTTACAAAGCTTTACATGTAGATTAGCAATCACCAATAAAAAAAGAGTAGAATCCTAAGAGTACTAATAGCTTAGTATCTATTTTTAACACAAAGAAGTGACACAGTATAAGCATATTACGACTAGCATATGCGTAACTGTAAACTGATTAGGGTTGTTTAAATGAAGAATAAGTTTACCAACGAAGTTTTGGCAGACACGGATGATGCGCGTTCTGGGAAACTTTCAGACATTCAGCAGCAGCTTGATGAATTACAACAAAATGGCATGACCCCAATGGATATAAGGGCGGTGCTTTTTAACAAGATGCTCGATATCTATCAGGTACCTAATGATCACTTTCTGAGAGATGCAGAAACACCAGAAAGAATTGATGATCCGTCTATTGCATTGCAATTGCAACAGCTCGGTTTTTCAAAAAAACCTCGATATCAATTACACTAACTACTAGGCATTACTCTAGTAGTATCTATTCTGAGGGCCTACCTCCCTCACTAAATAGGCTGTTTCTTGCCCGTCACAGCCTATTTTCTCTCTTATTTTTACCGTATCATCTAGCTTTAAAGTTTCTTTGAGATAAAGATGGATACAGCTGAACTCAAACGTGCCATAAATACTAAGATGCCATTTGGAAAGTATGCTGGCCGCCCTTTATTGTTACTCCCTGAGCCTTATTTAGTTTGGTTTAAACAGCAAGGATTTCCAGACTCTAAATTAGGAGCACAACTGGCGATGATGTATGAAGTGAAGCTAAATGGCCTAGAAAAAATGCTCATGCCATTATTAAATGAAAATAATTAAACTTTTTACGAACTTTTATAAATTGGTGCGGTCTATTACTTTGCTACTTGTTTATTTTTGGTTTTAATCTTTAAAAAGCGCCCTAGGCGCTTTTTTTATGCCTGTAATTTAAAGCGAGTTACTTTTAAATAAATGAATAGTAAATTTAGCTCCACCTAATGGTGAATCACACACCTCAGACTGCCCTTGATGCCAACTAACAATTTTAGCAACAATCGCAAGGCCTAAGCCAAAGCCGCCAGTTTTCTTGTCACGGCTTTTATCTAGACGAGTAAATGGCTTAAAAATACTTTGCCACTCAGACTTAGCTATCCCTGGGCCGTCGTCTTCAACACTTATTTGTATTGAATCACCCAACTCTTCAAGGCTGACATGAATTTTATGGTTTGCGTATTTTTGTGCATTGCCTAATAAATTTTGAATACAACGCGCCATAAAATGCTCGTCACACTCATAGTAAAGCTGCCTAGGCGCACTCACTGCTACATCGATATCAGTAGCAAATTCGAGCTTATTCACGACACTGTTAATAAGCGCTGTAAGGTCACACGAACGTGGCTTTAAGCTTGGTTGATGCGAATCAAGTCGTGCGTATTCAAGCATCTCAGACACTAGCGCTTCAAGCTCAGCAATATCAGCCTGCATATTATCTATATAACTATAAGATTTCTCATTTTCAATTTGCTCTTCAAGCATAGCAACGGCAAATTTTAAACGCGCCAACGGCGTTCTAAACTCATGAGAAACAGAAGAAGTCAGTTCTTGCTGCGCAGCTAGTAGGTACTGAATACGCTCTTGCATAGCATTAAGCGTGCCTGTAATTGGCAAAAAAAATGATTTAGATGCATCACGCAATTCGAAATCTTGCGAGCCGCCTACCGCCTCACAAGCTAAAGTGAGTTTGTTAAAGTCTCGCCAAAGTAACAAGCTCCAAAGACCAATAGGAAGACCAATAATGGCTAGTAATAAAAAATAGGGCCAAACAGAGCTAAAGTTAGGATTTGATATTGAGAGTGGACCAACTTGTAATAGCTGAGTCTCATTAATAGTAATGTACCAAATTACCTTCTGCTGCTGATTAAAAAGATACAGATAGTGATCATTTTGTAATTGTGTTTTGAGGTTTGTTGGTAGAGCGAGATCAGTTAAATCAATTAGCTCGCTATTAAACTCTTGCTGTAATTTAGCTAAGCCATTGTCAGTTTGACTTAATAGCCATAATGATTTACCAAACTCTTGATCTAGAGCGATTTGTTGCTGTGTGTCTTCATAGGGCCATAACTGCTCTATAACCCCACTAACAAGAAACAGAGAAACTATTATGTAAAGATATAAGCTAGCAAACAGTTTCCCCATTAATGATTACATATCCCATGCATCAGAAACGAACAGGTAACCTTGCCCCCAAACTGTTTTAATTCGGTATGGTTTATCACTGTTATCACCTAATTTCTTACGGATACGCGATACACGTACGTCAACGGTTCGGTCTAAACCATCATATTGACGACCAATCATATGTTGATGAACATGCTCACGACTTAACACTTCACCTGCATTTGAAGCAAGCAACCAAAGCAGCTCAAATTCATGAGAAGTCAGTGTAATTTCACTGCCTTTAAGTGTAACAATGCGGCTAGTTTTATCAATGGTTAAATCGCCAAAGCTAAGCTCTTCTGGTGCTTTGTTTGTAGCTTGACCACGGCGTAACAATGCGTTGATGCGCGCTAATAATACGCGTGGTTCTGCAGGCTTAATAACATAATCGTCTGCACCTAGTTCAAGCCCAATTACTTGATCAAAGTCTTCACCTTTTGCTGTAAGCATTAGAATTGGTAAGTTGAATTTATCGCGTACCTGACGGCAAACACTAAAGCCATCTTTACCCGGTAACATGACATCTAAAATCATTAAATCAACTGGATTGTTCTCAAGGTATTCGAAAACTTCATCGCCGCGTTCAAGGACCGCAACATCCAATCCATTATGCTGAAGGTAATCGCGTGTTAACTGCTGTAAGCCGAGATCATCTTCAACAAGTAAAATCTTTGCCATTGGTTGCTCCTGATTTAAAAAAAGCTCCACGGTGAACGTAACCTACGCCTCGTTGTTTTTGCTTCAGTGCTTTGCACTTCGACTTTTGTGGTCGCAACTTTGCTCCCCGTGTGCGGATTGACTAAGGAGTATATTGTTTCAACCTGAACCCGCGCTTTATGGCTATAAAGCCCATTATTACTATCAGTCCAGCATTGAATTTGCTGGTTATTTTGGTATAAACACAGATCTTGAGGTTGAGCAGTTTTCCAGCTAATTTTTAATTCAAGATCACAAAATTCGTGCTGTTGTAATACAACACACACTTTTGGTGTGATATCAAACTGAGTCGCTTGTGCATAGCTTGGGGGAGCCCAAATAACAGCAACAAACACACACAGACTAAAAACAAAATACTTCATATTAAAAAATATGATTGAATCCTATAAAAGCAGTCATCGAATACGTGTGTTCAAAAAGCGGACTGTCATCCACGGCTGAGTAGTCATAATATGCTAAATGAAAACGAAGAGAGTTAGTCTCACCTAGAGGCCAACGGGCGTCGATTTTAGCATAAGGTTGCCAGCTACTGCCAACCTCTATTTCTCCGTATGATGATTCTTCGGCCGATAAACCATAAAAATAATCATTTAATTCGTTCGATTTATACCAAACACCTAAGCTCGGTGCGATACTTAAACGACCTAACTGATGGTGAGATTGCCATTGTAAGGCACTGCGAGCCCCTTTATAAACCCCGGAGACATCAGCTAGAACCTGAACAGAGAATACATGATTACTGCGGATATAGTGATAACTCAAGCCCGCATCTAAAGCCCAGCGTCTTTTTTTTACGTCATTTGTTGTGACAACAGACTTTTCAACTAATTCATCACTACTCGTTGATTCAACAACGAAGCTATTTGACGTTTGCAAGGCAAATACATTACTAGGATGAAAATCTATAAAAAAACGGGTCTCGGGGTTAAATTCAGTGACAATGCTAACAACATGTGTGTCGCTTTCATGAAGGGAATAGCCTAAGCGACCATTATCAAAAAACCATTGTTCACCATAAAAAGCAACCTCTGGTAGCAGTATTAAAGGTAAATTGTCACCTCCATGCAATGGGTTTGTAATTACCCCAGCCCCAGTATTAACACTTAAGTGCCACTGCTCAGTATCAATTTGTTGATTTGCCATACGGCTTTCACGTTCAGTGCGAGTAGAATCATCAGCATACGCTTGACCCACACATACTAGCGCCAAAGCATAGAAAACTACGCAGAACCTGATCGTTAGAAACTTCATTATTATTTTACGACCAAAGAAAATTTTGCAATGTCAGCATAATATCAAGATGTGAACAAACTGTCCTCAGCAGGTTACAAGTATTCACAAATTTGATACATATTTCGATTAAGTTTGTTACTCCTCGACAATCTCTATGCGATTGCGACCATGTTCTTTAGCTAAGTAAAGCGCCTTATCAGCTTTAGCAATGAGCTGTTCAGGGTTACTATTTTTAGCTTTTATCGCAATACCAAAACTAGCCGTTACTTGACTCAACACCTTATCAGAATTTGGCTTCTTGATTTGTAATTTAGCGATAGTTTGGCGAAGTAGCTGTGTGAAATTAGTCATATCACTAATACTTGCAAACTGGGCCGTAAAGCAAAATTCTTCACCACCGTAACGATAGACTTGGCCAATACTGGAAACATGCTTTAATAGCTTAGCAGACACTGCTCGTAATACTTGGTCCCCTTTTTGATGTCCAAAGTTATCATTAAATGATTTGAAATGGTCAATATCTATCATGGTTAATACTGATACTTGAGCTAATTCATTGTTTTTACAAAAACGCTTTATATCTTCATCAAACTTGCCACGATTCAATAACCCTGTTAATGGATCTCTTTGCGCTTTATCTTTCGATCTAATCAACTCTTGTTTTAAGTCGGTAATTTCTGCATAAGCTTGTGCTAGTTGATTTTGAAAGTCCTGTGCCCTACTTTGTAAGGTCGCTGACTCGTCACTTAGACGTTCTACACAATCAAGTACATCATCAAAGCCTGTTTCTTGGCTGATATCTGCATTTTTTAGTTTCAAATGGCATTCTTGAAGCGTTTGGTTAAACTCTGTTGAGTAATTTATTGCTTCATTGATGTCTTGATGTACCTTTCCAACAACATCATTAAAACCACCTGATAACTGATAAAACAATGCTAAATCATCACTAGATAGAAACTGGTTGAACAGCGCTTTAGCATGCTCGTGGCTGCACGTTTTAAATTCATCAATAATTTTATCTAAAGCATCATTAAGTTCGGGGGTTTTATTGCTGACATACGCATACCAAATCGCATAATTTAGCGGTGTTATTGGCATCTTGTACTTAACCATGAGAGGAATAGCTTGTTTTAAACAGTGACTTGAATAACTTAGTGAATGCTCGGCTTGCGCAGAAAGTATCATGATTCTAGGCCATGAAAATTTTATTATTTTAAATTACGTTAACAACACCTTGAAAAAAAGCAATAAAAATGGATTTTATCCATTTAAAACCAGTAAAAAACACGAAAAATAAATGCAAAAACCAATACTAAATAACTATCAAAAATTAAACCTTTTATACCAACATCAAATCGTTAACGCTAAATAGCTTGCTGAGTAAGTGATTGAGCAATGCTCCAGATAGCATTGAGCGCAGGATCATGGCGCTCTTTATTCAAAACAGCTAAACCAATTTCGAAACCAGCAACAGTCTGCTCAGCATCACTTACGATTTGCACTTTATCTTTAAGCGGACTGTTGTCCAAAACTATCTTTGGCACCATGGCAATACCTAAACCTAAGCTCACCATAGACACCATCGCTTCATGGCCTGCAACCTGAGCGTAAATTCGGCCGTGAATATTCTTTTTACGCCACCACTGCTCAAGACGTTGCCTTGATAACCCTTGCTCAGCAACAATAAACTCTAAATCTGACCAATCAATTTGTTCACTGGCAGAAAGCTTTTCGCTGATCGGGCACGCTATTTTTGGTGCTATCAATACTAATGGTGAGTACCCGACACTGGTAAAGGCAATTTGCCCAGGTAGCTTTATAGGTTTTGCGGCAATTGCCATATCTTCATGGCCATCTAAAACACGGTTTATTGCAAGAGCGGGATCACCGGTATTAAGGGTAATTTCAATATATGGATGTTGCATTCGCAATTGCTCGAGTATTTGATGTAAAAAACTATATGAGGCAGTTACAGAACAATAAATACTGACATTGCCATAAACATGCTGTTGCGGCTCTTGCACATTAGCCTTAAAACGATGCCAGTTAGCCAGCGTCGCATTCGCATATTCAATGAATGACTCACCTTCGCGAGTTAATTTGACAGTGCGATTATCCCGATTAAACAGTACCACCCCAACCTCTTCTTCTAGCTGTTTAATATTACGGCTCAAAGTTGGCGCACTGATATGGCAAAGCTCACTCGCTCTGGCAAAGTGTAGCGTCTTGGCTAACGCTAAAAAGTAATTAAGATGTTTGTGATCCATACCGCTACCATTTCATTTTATGAAATACTTTAATTCAAATATATCATTTTACGCAAGGTAAAAAATTGCATAGTGTTAATACATACAAAGAACATCACGTCGGTTCTTTGATTTTCTAACAAAATTGTATTTATAGGACACTAACAATGGCGAATTATTTTAATACTCTTCCTTTGAGAGAGCAGTTAGCGCAATTAGCGCAGTGTGAATTTATGGACCCAGCAGAGTTTGCTGATGGTGTAGACGCTTTAAAAGGGAAAAAACTCGTTATTGTCGGTTGTGGCGCACAAGGCCTTAACCAAGGTTTAAATTTACGTGACTCAGGCTTAGATGTTTCTTATACATTACGTGAATCAGCAATTACTGAGCGCCGTCAATCTTTCTTAAACGCATCTGAAAACGGTTTTACTGTAGGCACGTATGAAGAGCTTATTCCAACAGCAGATGTAGTTTTAAACTTAACACCTGATAAACAACATACGGCTGTTGTAAATGCCATCATGCCATTAATGAAACAAGGTGCAACACTTGCTTATTCACACGGCTTCAACATTGTTGAAGAAGGCATGCAAATCCGTGAAGATCTAACTGTTATTATGGTTGCACCTAAGTGCCCTGGTTCAGAAGTACGTGAAGAGTACAAACGTGGCTTTGGCGTACCAACATTAATCGCGGTTCACCCAGAAAACGACCCTCAAGGCCATGGTTTAGCGCAAGCTAAAGCGTATGCAGCAGGTACCGGTGGTCATCGTGCGGGTGTACTAAAATCATCATTCATTGCAGAAGTTAAATCTGACTTAATGGGTGAGCAGACGATTCTATGTGGCATGTTACAAACTGGTTCACTACTTTGCTTCGATAAAATGGTAGAAAAAGGCATTGATGCAAGTTACGCGTCAAAACTAATCCAATATGGTTGGGAAGTGATCACTGAAGCACTTAAGTATGGTGGTGTAACTAACATGCTTGACCGTTTATCAAACCCAGCAAAAGTGAAAGCATTTGAATTAAGTGAAGAGCTTAAAACAATCATGCGCCCACTTTATAACAAGCATATGGACGATATCATCAGTGGCGAATTCTCACGCGGTATGATGGCTGATTGGGCTGAAGATGACGCAAAATTACTCTCATGGCGCGCAGAAACTGCCGAAACTGCATTCGAAAAGCAACAAAATACCGACCAAGAAATCAGCGAGCAAGCATTCTTCGACCAAGGTATTTTAATGGTTGCAATGGTTAAAGCAGGTGTTGAGCTTGCCTTCGAAACCATGACTGCAGCAGGTATCATCGCAGAATCTGCTTACTATGAATCACTACACGAAACGCCGCTTATCGCAAACACTATTGCTCGTAAGAAGCTTTTCGAAATGAACCGAACTATTTCAGATACTGCAGAGTATGGCTGTTACTTATACAACCACGCGTGTTTACCACTTTTACAAGACTTTATGAAAGACATCGATACAGATGTGATTGGTAAAGGTCTTGATAGTGCGAGCAACCAAGTCGATAACCAAACCTTGATTGCCGTGAATAAAGCACTACGCGAGCACCCGGTTGAAATCATTGGTAGCAAACTACGTGGTTACATGTCAGCAATGAAGAAAATTGTTTAACCCTGGAAAGTAAGTTTCGCTTGTTAGAAACCAAGCCCAATTGCTTATATGCTTTGGGCTTTTTTTTTGTCCCTACATTGATTCGTCATCTGTAAAGTGTATGCTAAAATTACTGACTTAAATGTTGTAAACTAAGACACTTTCATGGCGTTAAATCAATTCACCATCACTAAAAAAATTACCCTACTTGGCAGTTCTATCGCCCTCATTGTTGCTGCGTTAATCGGCGCAACAGCGATATACAGTGCAAAACAAATCATTGAACAGCGAATGATTGAATCGGAACTACCGAGCAAACTACAAGCAATTGATAATTATATTACTCACGATATAAATCAAATGATCAGTGCAGCTGAGCAACTCTCCAGTAACGAGTTTGTATTAGAGTGGGCTAACTCTGGCAATACAGATGATAAAACACTGCTAAAAGAGCTTAACCGCCTTGTTACCCAGTACGATCTAGCAACGGCTTCTTGGGCTAACCGTGAAACAGCACAATATTGGAACCAAGACGGTTTCTTGCGCGTTTTAACTAAAGAGCAAGATGGTTGGTTTTTCGCGTTTACTAACACCGCACAACCCTTTTCGATCAGTATCTATCAAGAGTCACCGACTGATGTAAAAATGTTTGTGAACCACCAGCAAACTAATGGCATTGGTTTAGCAGGCCTTGCAAAAAGTATCGACGATATGCAGGGCATGCTTAAACGCTTTCAAATAGAAGAAACCGGTTTTGTATTTGTTGCAGATAAAAACGGCCTAATTCAGCTGCATAAAGACGAAAACAAAGTCGCTAAAGCTAAGTTGGATGACGTTTATAAAACGGGTATCACGCGTACTCTACTAACGCAAAGTGACTTCAATTTACAAGAAATCAACCTTAATGGTGAAGCAACCTTAGTGGCGGCAAGCCCAATTAAAAACACTGATTTGTTTGTTATTGCCCAAGTGCCAAAGCACGAAGTGTTTTCGAGCATTCAAGTTTTACAATGGCAAATCATCAGCTTTGCGATTGTGATTGCGTTGATTGCAAGCTTTGCAGGTTTAGTACTGGCACGTACGCTTTCATCGCCGCTGTCGAAAATGGCTGAGTTGTTCACCCGTTTAGGCTCTGGTGATGCTAATTTAGCGTATAGACTTCCTGACTCTGAGCAACCTGAACTTGCAAACTTATCAGCGGGCTTTAACCAATTTATCTCTAAGATTGAAACTGCAATTAGCCAAGTTGCTCAAGAAAGTAGTGAAATTAGACAAAGCGCCGATCATGTGTTTCAGCAAGCAAAAAAGAACTCAGTGGCGCTTGATAATCAAAAAGAGCAAACTATCTCGGTTGCTGCGGCGATTAATGAAATGGGTGCAACAGTGCAAGAAATAGCCTCAAGCGCAGCGAACACGGCTAAGCTCACTGAGAATAGCAAGCAGAACACTGAACAAAGCCATACTCAGGTAACGCAAAGTAAAGAAGCAATAATTGAATTGGCATGTGATATCGATAATATCACCGAGCAAGTAAACGAGCTGGCAAATAAAACGCAAGCGATTGCCAGTATTGTCGACTCTATCAGAGGGATTTCGGAGCAAACCAACCTATTAGCACTTAATGCGGCAATTGAATCTGCTCGTGCGGGTGAGCACGGCCGAGGCTTTGCTGTTGTAGCTGATGAAGTAAGAGCGCTTGCAAATCGCACTTCACAATCAACAACTGAAATTCAAACTATGATTAGTGAACTTACCAGTACCTCTGATTTAGTGGTTAATCATATTAATCACTCAAAATCACAAGCTCAATTAAGCGTTGATGCAATGCAGAGTTCTGTTGAATTACTTAATGCCATTAACGATGCTGCCAATGAAATAAACGATATGGCAACCTTAATCGCCACTGCAACTGAAGAGCAAAGTAATGTAGTGGCAGATGTCGGTCGTAACATTGAGCAAATAAGTGACATTAGTGATAACGTCATGCGTGAACAAATTGATAGTGAACAAGCAATCAAAGACTTAGCAAACAGTGCGCAAACCCTTGACGACCTTGTTGCAACATTTGATAAACGCTGACACGTTTTGTAACAGTTAACCCTGACCCTTTTTCATTCACGGCCTATACTTTAATGGTATTAGGCCAAGAATTAAGAGGGTCAAATGAAATTACCTAGCATTGTTTTCGCCTCAAGCTTTTGCTTATTAACAGCGTGTAGTAGTACAGAAAATAACACCGCCCCACCACCACTTGCTTTGGTGAAAAGTAATACGTTTACCCAAACCTCAGTTGAAACCCAACAAGAAATTTTTGCATTAAGCAAACATGTCAAACAACAACTTGACAGTACTTTTCCCAAAGATGGTCGATCATTGCAAAGTACTAAAGGCTTACTCAGGTTTCTATTACAAAATGGCGATGCGTCTTTATCTTATCAATCTGGTGCGACCTTAACGGCCAATCAAGCCTACGAAAATTTAAATGCTAACTGTTTATCGTTATCGATTTTAGCCTACAGCCTCGCTGACTATCTTGGCCTCGAAGGGCAATTTCAAAAAGTGCATATCCCAGAGTATTGGGCGCTGGATAATGGTTTTAACTTACTCACAGGGCATATTAATTTGAAAGTGAGTGAATCAACAAAACAAGTGTTAAATCGTAAAGTTATATACCCTCAAGAGCGCTCTTTGGTGATAGACTTTGACCCTAACAGTCGCCAAGAGGCGTTTAAAACCAGCAACATCAACAAAGCCCGCATCACAGCGATGTTTTATAACAATAAGGGCGCAGCTGCGATGTTAAAACATGATTACGACACTGCTTTTAGCTATTACAAAGCAGCAGTTGATATTGATAGCAACTACTCAGGTGCATGGGGCAACCTTGGGGTATTATTCAGATTAACGAGTGACTATCAAAGTGCTGAAACAGCCTATCAGTATGCAATTACTTTAGATCCTGACAACAACACCGCGCTTGGCAATTTAGCAAGACTCTATAACCTGACCGATCGTAAAGAGCAAGGCCAAGCTATATTAGCCATGCTTGACAAGAAACGCCGAGCAAACCCTTATTACCATATTTCTTTAGGTAATGATGCCTATACGACCAGCCGTTACCAAGATGCCATAAAACACTACAAAAAAGCCCGTGACTTAAATTCAACCCTACATGATACTGATTTTGGTTTAGCCAGAACCTATTATCAATTGGGTGACTTAAAACTGGCTAAAAAGTATTTAACTATGGCAAACAATAAAGCTGACTTTGATCATGATAAACAGCGTTACGAAAGTAAATTACAAGCGCTTCGCTCGCATACTGCAAAACTTATTGATTACCGCTAGTGCTGCCCTGATAAGCACAGGGCACGCTTTTGCCAATACAAACTTAGTACAAGACGTTATAACGCTAACATCGCCTCAATTTGCTGGGCGAAAAACGAATACCGAGGGCGCTAAATTAGCCGCCGATTTCATAGCAGAGCGCTTTGTCGCTCTTGGCTATTCAGTAAATGAACAAATTTTTACTTATCAATCAGGTTTCTTTAGTGAGGCGGTTGGGAGAAACATTGTTGCGATAAAAAATAGCCCTTGTGAAAAGTGTAAAAAAATTATTTTTACAGCCCATTACGACCACCTTGGGCAACAAGGCAGTCGGCTTTACCCGGGTGCCAATGATAACGCCAGCGGCGTTGCAGCTTTACTTTATTTAGCTGACCACTTTGCACAAAGCCCTCAACGCTATCAGTTAGTGTTTGTTGCAACCGATGCCGAAGAAAATGGCCTACATGGTAGCGATTACTTGGTATCGACACTTAATACAGACAAAATAAAACTTAACATTAATTTAGATATGCTTGTTGTGAATCCAAGAAAACCGCGTATCTATGCGTTTTTAGATAAGCAATCATTAACGCACTATAAAGATGACATTAAAGCTTTGTCTGATGAGCAGCTAACCTTTATGGCAACTAGCTCTTCGGCGAGGCTGAATCGATTATTTGATCTCAAAGTTGATTGGCGCAGAGCAAGCGACCACTATTCATTCGCTAAAGCGAAGATCCCATACATTTACTTTGGTATCGGGCACGATAAACATCATCATCAAACTACCGATACAACAGAACATATCAACTTTATTTTATTTGAAGCTGCGATGAAGAAAATAGCCCTATTTATTGAAAAGCTTCCAAGTTAGTTATTTGGGTAGCTCAGAGGTTAAAACAAACTGCCTTTTTTGCGCTTTACTAAGCTTTTTTACGCTTATTTCAAGTTTAGTTGCTTCACTACGGTTACCCACTTGCTGTTGATAGATAAGTGTTAAAGGCCCCTTGCCTTTGAGGTTTTTAGCCCCTTTTCCCGCTTGATGCTGCATAAATCGCTTTTCAACATTGGTGGTGATCCCCGTATACCAATGACCCAAACGTGTTTGCACTATGTACAAATGCCACAGACTCTCTGAATTATCATTGTTTTTTATAGGCTGCTGTAAACTTTCTGGGTTTGCTGTGGTCAAATTTGTGCCTCTTGATTGTTAATCGCATTTGTGTAAAAACAATTACTGAAAAGGGTTTTACCTTCAGTGACTAATCGGTATCATGCAGTGTATAAAAAATAAGGATTCAAACAAATAATGCAGTCGTTTAAAACTTTTTCTTTTTGGTTAGTACTTACCCTTACTTTAAGTGCTACAGCAGGGTGTTCAAGCTGGGTTTACCGAATCAACATTCCTCAAGGTAACTTCTTAGAGCAATCAGATGTAGATAAGCTACGTGTTAATATGACGCGCGAGCAAGTACTGTATGTACTAGGCAAGCCAGTCGCTGAAGACTCATTTGATAAAAATACCTGGCACTACCTTTACGTATTCAATCTTGGTCGTAGCAACGAGCAACGTAAATCACTCACTATTAACTTCGAAAACGATAAGCTTGTTTCGTTATCGGGTGACTATGAACAACCTAGCGAATTTAATACGCCGCTTGAACAAGAGTAATAGCAGCGCAAATTATTAAGGGTAGCCTAGGCTACCCTTTTTTATGCCTTATTAAGCGGACGCCCGCCTGTAATTTTATTAGCTCGGCCCTCTTCTTTGGCTTTTTCAGCACGGCGCCTGCGTGCATCCTTTGGATCAGCAATAAGAGGTCGATAAATCTCAATACGATCGCCATCTTTTACTTCTTGATTCAGTTTGCAAGTACGATTCCAAATCCCAAGCGTTAAATTATTTGCGTCTATTTCTGGGCACTTCTCGATAATGCCCGACTTAATCACCGCTTGCTCAGCGGTAGTACCTACAGGCACTTCGACCAGTAAACTGGTTGCTGTTGTTGGTAAGGCGAAAACCACTTCAACAGTGATCATGGGCGAACTCCATATACAGTTTTAGCGCGTTGAGTAAATGCATTAACCATATTCTTAGCGACTTCGTTAAATACTTTTCCGAAAGCCAGCTCAATAAGCTTACTAGCAAATTCAAACTCAAGATGCAGTTGCACTTTACAAGCTTTATCGTCCAGCGGTAAGAAATGCCATTTACCCTGTAGCTTTTTGAATGGGCCATCAACTAGGCGTAGCGCAACCGTTTGCTCATCAATAAAGGTATTTTCGGTAGTGAACCACTTTTTTAAACCTGCTTTCGATATTTCTAGACTAGCTGTCATACCACTGGCTTGTTGTGTAATGATTTTAGCATCAGAGCAATGTGGTAAAAACTCTGGATATGCATCTACATCATTCACTAAATCAAACATTTCTTTGCTGCTGTACATTACCAGCGCACTTTTTTCTATTTGCGGCATATTCACTCCCAACTTTGTCGGCGAATTTTAGCAAGCTTTGACTATTTACCCAAATATTAGTGACGCGAAAATTTCTGCAAAGCCTTAAAAAAGCGATGTAAAAACGCTGTTTTTACGTATAATATGAGCCACTATGGCTAAGAAAAAATCATCTAAATCGACAAGTAATACCATCGCGCTAAACAAAAAAGCGCGTCATGAGTATTTTTTACACGATAAGTTCGAAGCTGGGGTTGAACTACAGGGCTGGGAAGTAAAAAGTATCCGAGCTGGTAAAGTAAACATCTCTGAGACTTATATTCACATTAAAAACGGCGAAGCATTTTTACTTGGCAGTCAAATTCAGCCTCTCAACAGTGCTTCTACTCACGTAATTTGCGATCCTTTAAGGTATCGTAAGTTACTTTTAAATAAGCGTGAAATCGATCGTCTTATCGGTGCTACAGAACGCGAAGGTTTTTCATTAATCGCAACTGCAATGTACTGGAAAAAATGCTGGGTGAAGTTGGAGTTCCACCTTGCTAAAGGTAAAAAGATGCACGACAAACGTGAAGACGGAAAAAATAAAGATTGGGCGCGTGAAAAAGAACGCCTGATGAAACATAAAGCTTAATTTATGAAATGAGCCTAACCTTTTTGTTAGGCTCGTACCCCCTACCAGTCCTGACTCTTACCACTTAAGAACCTTAACACCTTAATAAACCCATACTTTTTTGCTATTTCATTCACCGCTATTTACATGGTATCAATCTTTGTCGTGATTAATTCACAACACTTTCACAATTATACAAGGATTGAAATATATGAAGAACACCCATCGCTTTATACAACGACCTCTCTACGCATTTACAGTTGCCGCATTAGCAGGCACCAGTTTTATGTCTGCTGCTGCAGAGTCAGACGGAGCTGAAAAGGTCGAGCGTATTGAAGTTACAGGTTCTCGCATCAAGCGCTCGGACATTGAGGGGCCATCACCGGTTCAATCAATCAGTCGTGCAGACATCGATAACATGGGCTACGATAACTTACAACAATTATTAGAACGTATGCCTGTTGCAGGTAATGGTACATTTTCTACTCGCGGTAATAACCAAGACTCCACAGCCAATGGTGCCGCAGCTGTTAGCCTTAGAGGTTTAGGCTCTGATGCTACATTAGTACTAATTAACGGACGCCGTGTATCTATCAGTGCTTTTGCAGAAAGCATTACCAATTCATTTGTTGATATCAACTCGATTCCAGTCTCTGCGATTGAACGTATTGATATTTTAAAAGATGGTGCATCTGCTATTTATGGTTCTGATGCAGTTGCAGGTGTAGTTAATATCATCTTAAAGAAAGATATTAATGGCCTAGAAGTGAACCTTGGTTATGGCGGTACTGATGGTCCTAACTACGAAGAAAAAACAGCAAGTTTAGTATGGGGTACTAGTACAGAGAAAAGCAGCGCATCAATTATTATTGATTACTTTAACAACACAGCACTCTCATCTGATGAAATGGGCCGCCTAGGCACAGCCAACCAAGAACCATACGGTGGTATGGATTTTCGCTCATCGCGTGGCTTTCCGGGCTACTTCTATGTAGATGGTGAAAAAACCATTGATCCAGCCTGCCCAGCAGAAAATGCAACCGCAAGTGGCAGCTGCTTATTTGACTACGGCCCGTATGGTTACGTAACCCCAGCATCTGAGCGTGTCGGTGCTATCTCACAATTTGAATATAACTTCGACAATGGTATTTCAGCTTTCTTAGAAGTTGCAGTACAACATAATACGTCGCAAGCAGCAGGTGCACCGACCCCGCTTGATGAAGATGCAGGCCTTACAGTACCTGCAAGCCATCCTAACAACCCGTTTGGCCAAGATATCGAAATTGGTCGCTACAGAACCGTAGATGCCGGCCCTCGCCAATGGGATATTGAATCTGATACGCTTCGCTTTGTTGCCGGTCTAAAAGGTGAAATAAATGACTGGAGCTGGGAAGCAGCTGTTCAAAAAGGTCGCAGTGAATCAATGCAAACAGGTAATAGAAGCCAAGGTTGGGTGCGCACTGATTTCCTACAACAAGAAATCGATGCAGGTAACTATAATCCATTTGGTGGCACCTATAATGACCAGGCAGTGATTGACCGTATCACCACAAGCTTAGTGCGCCGTGGTGAGTCTCATATGACCTCATTTGATGCAAATATTAGTGGTGAAGCATTCAGCTTTGGCGATGATGTAGTAATGATGGCTGCAGGTATTGAATACCGTGAAGAAGATGTGAGCGATATTCCAGACGACCAATTCCAGCGTGGTTTAATTTTTGGTACTGAGTCCGTATCAGCCGCTGCTGAACGCGACCAATACGCAGCTTACATTGAGTTTTCAATTCCGCTGGCTGATAACCTAGAGCTGCAACTAGCTGGTCGATACGATGACTACAGCGATTTTGGCTCAACTACAAACCCTAAAGTAGCTGTTCGCTGGGCACCAACTGATTCAATCACTGTTCGTGGTTCGTGGGCTCAAGGTTTCCGCGCGCCTTCACTAGCACAAATTGGTTTAGGTCCGTCGGAAGAAAGTCAATTCTTTGTAGATACTTACCGCTGTCAGGCAACAGGGCTTGACTGTAACGCTCTAGATTACAATATCCAATTTGCAGGTAACCCAAACCTTGAAGCTGAGGAGTCAGAGTCATGGAATGTTGGCTTTATCTGGGCACCAACCGCTGAATTTGGTTTTGGAATCGATGTATGGAGCATTACTCAAGATAATAAGATAGATGAGCAAGAGTTCGGCCCTATCTATGATGAAAACTGTAATGATCAAAACAGCACTGTCTGCGTGCGTTTAGCACCACAAAATGGTCAAAGCTTAGGTGTAATCCAAAAAGTTTATAGCACCTTTGAAAACGTCTCATCACAAGAAGTATCAGGTGTCGATGTATCGGCTAACTACACACATGCGATGAACGATTACGGCTTCTTAAAATTCAATTTAGAATGGGCTTACCAAAACGAATTTAAGAAAGATGGCCGCGATTACACTGGCGAATATCGTTATCCTGAAAACCGTTGGATTTTCTCAACAAATTGGGAAATGGGTGACTTCAACACGAATGTGAACGTTAGTTACACGGGCGAGTTTGAAGATACGCCAGATATCGACTTTGACGGTAATTTAGACTTTGATAGCAACACATCACGTATGGTTGATTCACAAACGCTGGTTGATTTACAAACAGCGTATAATTTCTCAGAGAAAATCAAACTTTCTGTGGGTGTGAATAACGTGTTTGATGAAGATCCTCCGTTTGCAATCGGTGATGGCGATGGCGACTTATATGGCTATGTATCAAGCGTACATAACCCTCGTGGTCGTTATTTCTATACTAAACTAACGATGCGTTTTAATTAATCTTGTTGTGCTTAAAAACAAAAACCCGCCAATTGGCGGGTTTTTTAATTCTTTAACTAAGGCCTAAATTATAGGTCGCCTTCGTTTTCAGAAAGGAACTTAGCAACACCTTCAGGGCTTGCGTCCATACCTTTTTTGCCTTCAGTCCAACCAGCTGGACATACTTCACCGTGCTCGCTGTGGAACGCTAGCGCGTCAACCATGCGGATCATTTCGTCGATGTTACGGCCTAGAGGAAGGTCGTTAACTACTTGGTGACGTACGTTACCTTCTTCGTCGATAAGGAAAGAACCACGGAAAGCAACACCTGCTTCTGGGTGCTCGACATCGTATGCTTGACAGATTTCGTGTTTAACGTCTGCAACTAGTGCATATTTAACTTGACCAATACCACCGTCAGCAACGGCAGTGTTACGCCATGCATTGTGTGAGAATTGTGAATCGATAGAAACACCAATTACTTCAACGCCACGCTTTTGGAACTCTTCAAAACGCTTGTCGAAAGCGATTAACTCTGAAGGACAAACGAAAGTGAAGTCTAACGGGTAAAAGAAGATAACTGCTTTTTTACCTTTGATAGTTTCTTTTAGGTTGAAGTTTTCAACGATTTCACCGTTACCAAGAACAGCTGCTGCAGTAAAGTCTGGTGCCTGACGGCCAACTAATACACCCATTTTTATCTCCAAATATTTGAGTTTATTTCCAATTGCCTAAGCAATACTCACATAGATATGGTTACTAAAACGCAAAAACCAAGTGTAAGTATTGATAAATTGCAAGATAGTGTAATGAGGTTACAGACAAATGAACAATCGAAAAAAGCGATATGCCTAATCGGAAAAATTGATTTATTAAAATATTACGTAACTCTTGAAGCAAACAATCGCAAAGAGCTGCAAAATCAGCAGCTAAAATCTGATAAAATATGCCGAGCTAAGCAACTAGGTAGAAAAATGAAAGTTTTGATCACAGGTTCAGCAGGTCGGGTTGGCCGTGCAATTTATATCAAGTTAATGAGCAATTATAATGTCGTTGGGATGGATAAAGCGCCCTGCTCTACAGCTGACTTTGTGGGTGATATTCGTGACCAACACTTAATTCAGCGAGCTCTTCAAGACATCGACGTGATAATCCATACAGCCGCTTTACATGCCCCTCATGTTGGCCTGCACTCTGACGACGATTTTTACACTATAAATGTGGAGGCGACAGAACAACTGGCACTGTTAGGTATAGAAGCAGGCGTAAAACAGTTTATTTTTACCAGCACCACAGCACTCTATGGTTCAGCTTCAACGCCATTAGGTCAAGCGGGTTGGGTAAACGAGGATATTATTCCAAAGCCAAAATCCATTTACCATAAAACTAAAATTGCCGCTGAAGCCAAGCTTGAAGCTATTTCAGTAAAGCACAAATTACCAATCACAGTATTACAGATGTCTCGCTGTTTTCCTGAACCTGCAGATACGATGGCGCTATTTCGTAATAGCCGTGGCATCGACGCTCGCGATGTTGCCAATGCTCATTTATGTGCAATCGAAAAAAAACTAAGTGGTTTTAATCGCTTTATTATTTCAGGCGTTACGCCTTATTCAAAAAAAGATTGCCAGCCGCTTTATAAGCAAGCAGATAAAGTCATTATTGAAAAAATCCCAGCATTAGCAGATGCATTCAAGGAGCGAGGCTGGCTATTACCAACGAGTTTAGACCGAGTATACGATTCAACTAGAGCGCAGCAGCAACTTGGCTGGCATCCCAAACATGATTTTAATAGTGTTTTAGCAATGCTTGATGATGAAAGCGCTGAAGTACTCCCTGTGCTTAAAAGTAACTAACAAAAAACCCAGCTTTTAGCTGGGTTTTCAAAATAGAATATTAGTTACGGTCGCTTAGTCCATGATATCTTCTGGCATATCACCACGAATTTGTTGCCAAATTTCACCTGTTTGATGACCATATTTACGCATCATTGAAATCGCACCGTCGTGTTCACGACGCTCTGCCAGTTCTGTTAAATCTTTATAAAATTGACGCGCTAATTCACGAGTTCGAGAATCAGAGAAGTAGTGGCAGCCAATTTTTGAGTAGAAACCTTTAAAGCCATTTAGGATAAGAACGTAAATGCGGTTATTACCCGCAACTGCTAATTCATGGTGAACTTTATAATCGTAATCAGCAAATGCTTGCGCACTGTCTTCTAGCTCTTCACTTTGCGATAAAATTTCAATTACACGCTCAGGAGCAAGCTTAATAGCCGCACGGGTATAAATTGCGCTGATATTTGTGCGTGCAGAAAGTAATTGATCTGTAAGCTCTGGCATTTTGTCTTCATCTAGTCGCGCTAGCGTTTCTAAAATGTTCAGGCCCGAGGTTTCCCAGAAGTTATTTACACGGGTAGGTTTACCGTGCTGAATCGTTAGCCAGCCATCACGGGCTAGACGCTGAAGTACTTCACGTAAGGTTGTACGTGTAACACCTATCAGCTCAGATAATTCACGCTCAGCTGGAAGAATTGAGCCAGGCGGAAAGTCACCATTCCAAATAGATTCAACAATGTATTCTTCAGCAAAACCTGCTGGGCTTTTCGCTTTAAAAATTCTCATTCACTTTCCACTTGAGTTAGCAACTACTTTTACCGCATTTGGTGTTCAACTCACTGATTGTACCAGATGATAAGCAACTAACAAGTAAACTAACTCGGCAGTACATAAAAATCTATAAGATCTAGTTAAATAAATGGCCTTTTGGATTAAAAGTACATCAAATAACAATACTATCGATATAATCAATTTCTATTTATTAACAATAATAACCAGCACTGATATAGGTATGGCCATGCAGCAGCGCGTTTTACCAGCTCTATTTAAAAATTTTTTAGGAACTTCACCAAAGTGGTACAAATACACCATTATTGCGTTTTTACTAATCAACCCGGTGTTATTTCAACTTAATCCTTATCTGGCAGGATGGGTATTAGTGTTAGAGTTTATTTTTACACTCGCCATGGCACTTAAATGTTACCCGCTACAACCGGGTGGTTTACTGGCAATTGAAGCCTTGTTTATCGGCATGACAACAGCAGGGCAAGTTGAACATGAGATCGTACAGAATATCGATGTGATCCTGTTACTTATCTTTATGGTTGCTGGTATCTATTTTATGAAAGACTTACTTTTATATATCTTTACAAAGCTGGTTGTTTCGGTACGAAGTAAAACCGTATTATCCCTGTCGTTTACGATAGCTGCCGCATTTTTATCTGCTTTTTTAGATGCGTTAACGGTGATGGCCGTTGTTATTGCCGTCGCGATGGGCTTTTACAGTATTTACCACAAGGTAGCATCAGGCAAAGACTCCAGCAGTGAGCATGATATTAATGACGATAACCAAGTACGTCCAGTCAATCGGCAAGAGCTTGAAGAGTTTCGTGCTTTTCTTCGTAATTTATTAATGCATGCATCCATAGGTACTGCCTTAGGTGGTGTATGTACTATGGTAGGCGAGCCACAGAACTTGATCATTGCAGAGCGTGCAGGCTGGTTATTTGGCGAATTTTTCTTCCGAATGTTGCCTATTACTTTACCCGTTATGATTGCAGGTATTGCCACTACTTTCTTACTCGAAAAAACCAAAACCTTTGGTTACGGCGCAAAACTCCCTGCCCCCATCCACACAATTTTATCGGATCATGCTAAAAAGCTAGAGAAAAAACGCACTACACGCGACAAAGTAAACCTAGCGATTCAAGCTTTCATTGCTGTTTGGTTGATCATAGGTTTAGCCCTTCACTTAGCCACTGTTGGTTTAATTGGTTTGTCTGTTATTATTTTCGCCACGGCCAGTGCCGGTATTATTGAAGAGCACCAATTAGGTAAAGCATTTGAAGAAGCCCTACCATTCACAGCGTTACTTTGCGTATTCTTCTCAATTGTTGCAGTTATTATCGACCAGCATTTATTTACACCTGTGATCGCATGGGTACTTACTTTCGAAGGTCAGCTGCAACTGGTGATGTTCTTCATTGCCAACGGTATTCTTTCGATGGTCAGCGATAACGTGTTCGTGGGTACTGTGTATATCAATGAAGTGGCTGCTGCGTTACAGGCAGGTCAAATTACCCGTGATCAATTTGACCTATTAGCTGTGGCAATCAACACAGGTACTAATTTACCAAGTGTTGCTACGCCTAATGGACAAGCTGCCTTCTTATTCTTGCTTACATCAACATTAGCCCCTGTGTTAAGACTATCTTATGGGCGCATGGTATACATGGCACTACCTTATACCATAGTGTTGACAATTGTTGGCTTGAGCATGACCTTATTCAGCCTTTCAGATATGACTGACTTGCTGTATCAATGGGGCTTAATCAATCACCATAGCGGTGCGTTACCTGGCTCATTAGGTGGTCATTAAAACGATTATTTAAAACAAAACATTTGCAACTAAAAAGCCCGCTTGATGCGGGCTTTTTTGATAGAGCTCTTTTTTGCTTAATTAGAGCTGTTTAATCAAGCACTTTCGCGTCGTTTGCTTTGTTGAGTAGGCTGCGACTTTGCGTTAAGAAATGCGCTGTCGCGTCCGAGAAGTATTCTTTTGCATCAGCAAATGCGGCAATCAATGATGCTTTATCCCCTGCTTTTAGCTTTTCTAGCGTGTCTGCAAAAGTATCTTGGTAGTTGGCAAGCAGTGCTTCTACATCGTCGAATTGTGCTAACATGATGTCAGAGTAAAGCTCTGGCGATTGGGCAAATAAGCGCCCGACCATCATTAACTCTAACTGATAAATGGGTGATGAGCAGCTGCGAAGCTCTGCAAGTGTATGGCTTTGCTTGGCAAGAAACTGGCCATATACAAAGGTTGTTAAGTGGCGCATAACCTGAATGATCTGCATTGCTTCATCGTGTTTTTTAGCATCCATTTCAACTACTTGGCAGCCCCAAACTTGTAGTTGTGCCATTAACCCTTTAGCCACTTCATGATCTCGCCCTTCACACACGACCACCGTTTGTTTTACCCAATGTGAAATATCTGGGCCAAACATGGGGTGTAAGCCAACTACAGGGCCGCTATGAGCCGCCATAAGTGCTTTTAAAGGTTTTTGCTTAACAGAGGTAATATCAACCAGCAAACAGTCATCATCAAGTGTCGGTAGCGCAGCGACAACTTGCTCAAGTGCATTAATTGGCACACTGACAAGAACCAATTTTGCCCCTTTTAATATCGTCTCACTTTGTGCTTGCTGTGCTTTATCTAAAATACGCACTTCATAACCTGAACGAGTAAATTGTTGAGCAAATAACTGGCCCATGGCACCTTCACCACCCACAATTACAATGGGTGATAATTGGGGTGCAACACAGGCAAGGCTACCTTGTTGGTTTTGATACGCTTCACGCATCATACGACGCAATATATCTTCAACTAACTCAGGGTTAACCCCTTGTGCGACAGCTTCTTGACGACGAGCTGCAAGTAACTCAGCCTCGCGATCTGGGGCATGTAATGGTGCACCGATTTGTTGCTTAATTGCGCCTATTTTTTCTGTAATCCCATTACGCTTTGCCAGTAATGCCACCAATTGCGCATCACATTCATCTATTCCTGCTCTTAAATCAGCTAGATCATTCACTGTTACCACGTTACTACACCTCAAACCCTATAAACGTAAATCTTTATATACAAAAAAGTAAAGCTTTTAATACAAATTATAGTAACAGGATAACAGCCAAAGCACAAAGCCCCAACGTTCTTGTAGCATAGCTTATAAAGGGATAAATAGGAGTAAGTAGAGAAGTTAGAAGGGAGTATTTCTCAGAGAGGTAAATTATTTTTGTGGTATAAAAACCAAAACGGGTTGCAACCTAAGGCTGCAACCCGTTTTATTTTGCGTTGTAAAACAGCGCGTATTAGTTAAGTTTTTCTCTAATACGTGCAGATTTACCAGAACGCTCACGTAGATAGTAAAGTTTCGCACGGCGAACTGCACCGCGACGTTTAACTGAGATACTATCGATAAGAGGGCTGTGCGTTTGGAATACACGCTCAACACCTTCACCGCTCGAGATTTTACGAACTGTGAATGCTGAGTGAAGACCACGATTACGCTTAGCGATTACAACACCTTCAAAGGCCTGTAGACGCTCTTTGTTACCTTCTTTTACACGTACCTGTACAACTACTGTATCACCAGCGCCGAATGCTGGTACGTCTGTTTTAAGCTGCTCTTCTTCAAGCGCTTTAATAATATTTTGGTTTACTTTTGCCATTATATTTCTCACTTTCCTAGGTGTAACTGTCTTCTAGCCACAAGCTTGTTGGTACTCTTGCTGAAATTCAGCTAGGAGTGCCGCTTGCTCCTCAGTCAGAGCTAGGTTATGCAACAAGTCAGGACGACGAAGCCAAGTTCTACCAAGTGATTGCTTTGTGCGCCACTTAGCGATTTCTTGGTGGTTTCCGCTGAGTAATACAGCAGGCACCTGTTTATCATCCAATGTCTCTGGCCGTGTATAGTGAGGACAATCAAGCAAGCCATTCGAAAATGAATCCTGCTCAGCTGACTGGTTATGACCTAACACCCCTGGTACTAATCGTGCTACTGCATCAATTAGCGTCATCGCGGGTAGCTCACCACCACTTAAAATAAAATCACCAATTGACCATTCTTCGTCAACGTATGATTCTATGATTCGCTCATCTATACCTTCATAGCGACCTGCAATTAAAATCAGCTTTTCTGATTGTGCAAGCTCGCTTGCACCTTGCTGATCTAATTTGCGCCCTTGCGGGGACATATAAATTACTTTTGCACCATCACCTGCCGCTTTTTTGGCGTCAAGGATAGCTTGTTTCAATGGTTCAACCATCATTAACATGCCAGGACCGCCCCCGTAAGGACGATCATCCACGGTTCTATGCTTATCAGTGGCATAGTCACGTGGGTTCCAACAGTTAAAGTCGATTAGACCATTTTTAACTGCGCGACCTGTTACCCCTTGGGTGGTAATCGCATCAAACATGTCCGGGAAAAGGCTTATCACCCCTACCCATAGCGAACTCGTTTGTGACATTAAAACCCTGGGTCCCAGTCTACGGTAATTTCTCTTGCATCATGTTTAACTTCTTTAATAACAGAATCTGTTAAGAAAGGAATTAAACGCTCTGCTTGGCCAAATGCATCTTTTTTGTTTGCTTTCACAACCAAAACGTCATTTGACCCTGTCTCCATTAGGTCATCAACAGTGCCTAAGTTATAACCTTTATCAGTTATAACAGACATGCCGATCAGATCTCGCCAATAGAATTCACCTTGCGGTAATTCTGGTAGCTGCGCTGCATCTACTGAGATTTCTGCATTGGTTAAAGCCATTGCTTCGTCTCGGTCGTTTACTTGCGCAACTTTAGCGATAAAGCCTTTGTTGTGGCGACGCCAGTCGACCACTTCTAAGGTCTGCCATTTACCTTGTTGCCCTATCAACCATGGGCTGAAATCGAAGATCCCTTCGGGATCATCAGTAAATGAATGCACCTTAAGCCAGCCCTTTATACCATACGGGGCACCGAGCTTTCCTACTGTAATATACGAGGTGTTCTCTTGACTCATGGTTACTCTTACGCCTATTAAGCCGCTTTACGAGCGTCTTTAACTAACTTAGCTACGCGATCTGAAAGAGATGCGCCTTGACCTACCCAGTGATCAACACGAGATAAATCTAAACGTACTTTTTCTTCCTGACCAGAAGCGATTGGGTTAAAGAAACCTACTTTCTCGATGAAGCGACCGTCACGCGAGAAACGGCTATCCGCAACCACAATTTGATAGAAAGGGCGTTTTTTAGCGCCACCACGTTGCAAACGAATAGTTACCATACCGTCCTCTACATTAGATTGACTGTTTTCATTAATAAGATTTACTCCCCAATACGGGAAGCTGGGGAATTGTACGAGTTTTTTGCAACATTGCAAGTAAGAACTGCTGCAAAATGTAAGTTTAGTTGATTAAACACTGATCTGGGCTTTAAATCTTACATGCAGCTAACAACTACGCATAAATTATCTACAAAAAAAGGAGCTATATGCTCCTTTTTATACATTTAATAGACAGTACTATTAAAATTTAGGGCCACCACCCATCATCCCTGGTGGTAACATGCCTTTCATGCCGCGCATCATTTTCTTCATGCCACCTTTGCCTTTCATCTTCTTCATCATCTTCTGCATTTGCGTAAATTGCTTAAGCAGTTTATTGATTTCTTGCACCTGAGTACCAGAACCTGCTGCAATACGTTTTTTACGCGAGCCTTTGATGATTTCAGGACGGGCACGCTCTTTTGGCGTCATAGAGTTGATGATGGCTTCCATTTGTACGAAAGTTTTATCACCCATCTGGCCTTTTACAGCGTCTGGTAGGTTTTGCATGCCTGGCAGCTTATCAAGCATCGACATCATACCGCCCATATTCTTCATCTGACGAAGTTGCTCAGCAAAGTCATCTAATGTGAAGCCATCACCTTTAAATACTTTTTCGGCAACTTTAGCTGCTTTCTCTTTATCTACTTTCATTTCGACTTCTTCGATTAATGAAAGTACATCACCCATACCTAGGATACGAGAAGCAATACGGTCAGGGTGGAATGGTTCAAGAGCATCAGTGCGTTCACCCACACCCATAAACTTAATTGGCTTACCGGTAATATGACGAATCGATAATGCAGCACCACCACGGGCATCACCATCGGTCTTGGTTAAGATCACACCACTTAGAGGAAGCGCCTCATCAAATGCTTTTGCAGTGTTTGCCGCATCTTGACCTGTCATCGCATCAACAACGAATAAGGTTTCGATTGGGTTAATCGCACTGTGAAGTGCTTTGATCTCGTCCATCATGTCGTTATCGACGTGTAAACGACCTGCGGTATCAACTAATACCACATCAATGAATTTCTTCTTCGCGTGCGAAATCGCATTGTTTGCGATATCAACCGGCTTTTGTGAAATGTCACTTGGGAAGAACTCAACACCCACTTCATCAGCCAGTGTTTCAAGCTGTTTGATTGCTGCCGGACGATAAACGTCGGCACTCACAACTAATACAGACTTCTTTTTACGCTCTTTTAAGAATTTAGCTAGTTTACCAACACTGGTCGTTTTACCAGCACCTTGTAAACCCGCCATCATCACTACCGCTGGCGGCTGTGCATTAAGGCTTAGCTCTTCGTTAGCTTCACCCATGGCTTTTTCAAGTTCTTCACGAACGATCTTAATAAAGACTTGGCCAGGGCTTAAGCTTTTTGTTACCTCAACACCTACGGCGCGTTCTTTAACTTGCTTAACGAATTCACGAACAACAGGTAATGCAACGTCCGCTTCCAAAAATGCCATGCGGACTTCGCGTAATGTATCTTTTATATTGTCTTCAGTTAGGCGTCCGCGGCCACTGATATTTTTTAAGGTTTTACCTAAGCGTTCTTGGAGATTCTCAAACATGTAAAGGTTCCGATAAAACGTGTTGCACCTGCAATGTACATAAATCAAACAAGTTTGGTGACAATACAGGCAATATTAAAATTTAATTCCTAGCAGTATACCGTAAATGGTGGTCGACAATACAGTGTTCAAGTGCGCAGTTTGAGTTTCTTTTTACAAACTCTATGCTTTTGCCTTGCTATAAAATACAATGGCATCAAAGAGACAAGGATTTATCGATATAAATTAAGTGGCCAAAACACGATGATTATTAGTTTAACTATTATTGCTAGTTTGTTTTATGTGTTAGCAACGTCACATGTGCTATCACGCCTTTTTCACAAACAAGGTCCAAGCCAAAAACTCACAGTCATTCTTAGCACTGTGGCTATCCTTGCTCATATGCTATTACTGGTTAATTCAGTTTTTCGTGCTGACGGCCAAGATTTAAGTATCGTCAACGTTGCTTTATTAACCTGTTGGGTCATTGTGGTGTCGGTAACTGCTGTGTCTCTCAAATTCCCTGCGACTTTATTGTTGCCAGTTGTTTATGGTTTTGCAGCCTTACTGACTCTTGCCAGCTTGTTTATACCACATCATGTGATTTTGCAATCAATCGATGTTGAGCTTGGTTTAGTTACTCACATATCCTTATCACTGCTAGCCTATTGTGTTTTGATAATCTCAACACTTTATGCTGTACAGTTCTACTTTATTGATAAGCGCCTCAAACGCAAAGACTTGGCAATTGTACACAGCCACCTCCCTCCTTTAATGGTGGTTGAGCGTCAGCTATATCAATTACTCACGCTGGGTACTATCTTACTGACTTTTGCTCTCCTTTCTGGGTTCATCTTCTTAGAGGGAATGTTTGCCAGTGAGTTTATCCACAAAACAGTCTTATCGTTAATTGCTTGGCTCATTTTCACCGTGGTCACTGTAGGTCATTTACGCCAAGGCTGGCGTGGTAAGCCTGTGGTATTTTCGATCATGATAGCCGCTTTTATCTTGTCACTTGCTTATTTTGGCAGCCGTTTCATCCAAGAAGTGGTTCTAAATAAGTTTTAACTTGACTCAGCAAGCTGTCTCTAGCTTAATATGCACTGATTTATAAAAAAAGGATCCATCCTTGGACGACATATCGACTAGTACCCTGTTTATTATATTGGGATTATTGATACTTATTTCTGCTTATTTTTCTGGTTCTGAAACTGGAATTATGTCAATCAACCGTATTCGCCTGCGTCATCTTGCTAAAGAAGATCACCGTGCAGCGAAGCGCGTCAGCAAACTATTAAGTCGCCCTGACAGACTCATTGGTCTGATCTTAATTGGTAATAACCTTGTCAATATCGCAGCAGCACAGGTTGCAACGATTATTGGTATTCGTTTGTATGGTGATCTCGGTATCGCTATTGCAACCGGCGCGCTAACGCTGGTTGTTTTAATCTTTGCCGAAGTAACGCCAAAAACACTTGCTGCGCTCTACCCAGAGAAGGTTGCTTTTCCAAGTTCAATTGTGCTTAAAGGCCTTTTGAAAATCCTTTTCCCGTTTGTGGTTATCGTAAACTGGATGACTAACGGCATGTTACGCTTGTTTGGTATTACCACAGCACAAATTGAAGAGCACAGCTTAAGTAAAGAAGAATTAAAAACTGTGGTGAACGAATCAGGTGCACTATTACCTGCTCGCCACCAAAGTATGCTGACTTCAATTTTAGATTTAGAGCAAGTCACTGTTGAAGATATCATGATCCCACGCAACGAAATTGTTGCTATCGATATCAATGATGACTGGAAGCTTATCAGCCGCCAACTTACTCATGCACAACACACTCGCGTTTTGTTGTATCGTGATCAAATTGATGATGCTGTTGGCTTTATTCACTCACGTGATGCACTGCGCCTATTAACTAAAGAGCAGTTTGATAAACCATCACTACTGCGTGCAGTACGTGAAATTTACTTTATCCCTGAAGGCACATCACTGAACACGCAACTACTTAAGTTCCAGCAATCAAAAGAGCGTATTGGCTTAGTCGTGGATGAGTATGGTGATATTCAAGGTCTAGTAACACTTGAAGATATTCTTGAAGAAGTTGTGGGTGATTTCACTACAACGCAAACGCGTACACCGAGTGAAGAAGTAACAGAGCAAGATGATGGCTCAGTACTTGTTGATGGCGGTGCTAATATTCGTGATTTAAATAAAGAAATGGGTTGGGAGCTACCGATTGATGGCCCGAAAACGCTAAGTGGTTTAATTGTTGAATACTTAGAGGACATCCCAGACTCAAACCTAAGCTTGCGTATTGCCGGCTACCCTATTGAAGTTATTGAGATAAAAGAAAATATGGTGAAGTTAGTTAAAGTTATTCCAAGTAAACGCACTGACTGACTGCTAATTAAACTTAAACAAAAGGAGTAGCTTACTACTCCTTTTTGTTATTTATAGCTTAATTACCTCTGAAGATTCACATTTTAAAAGCTAACCCGCACAACCAAACACAAATTCCTCTACTATTATTTTCTTTTGCATATATTGATATAAAAGGGAAAATAATGGACGAAATATCAATCGAGAAAATCTATAACCAAGCCATTGAATTACTGATGCTTTACGGGCCGAAGTTTATTCTGGCAATTTTGGTTCTAATCATAGGTTGGTGGCTAATTGGTCGTATTGCCAATATGGCTGAAAAATCAATGAATAAGGTCAAATTCGAAGTTGGCCTTACGCACTTTTTAGTCTCTTTTATCTCAGTCATTCTAAAAATACTATTACTGATCTCTGTTGCTTCGATGATTGGTATAGAGACCACGTCATTTATTGCAATGCTAGGTGCCGCTGGCCTTGCGGTGGGCATGGCACTGCAAGGTAGCCTTGCTAACTTTGCAGGTGGCGTGCTTATTTTATTCTTTAAACCTTTTAAAGTGGGTGATGTAATCGAAGCACAAGGCTATATGGGGAAAGTTGTTGAAATACAAATTTTTGTCACCGTTTTACTCACCTACGACAATGAAAAAATCATTATCCCTAATGGCACGCTATCAAACGGCTGCGTTAAGAATAAGTTCGCAGAACCTCTACACCGTGTTGCAATCGAATTTGGTATTAGTTACGGAGATGATGTTCATAAAGCACGTGATGTGCTTATGAGCGTGCTTGATGATTATGATTTGGTATTAAAAGACATTGAAGATAAGAAACCATCTGTTCATGTTAGCCAGCACGGTGAAAGCCATATCGGCATGTTGGTATGGGCGTGGGTGGAGTCTGATAACTACTGGCCAGTGTATTTTGGCTTGTACGAGCGAGTTAAAATTGCCTTCGACGCTGCTGATATTACTATTCCATTCCCGCAAAGGGATGTTCATATTCACCAGTTTCCTGGTAAATAAAGAAAAAGAAGCCCGCTAATTGATGCGGGCTTTTTATTTATGTATTAACTAAATAAACGCTCAAACCAGTTCTTATCTAAATCTGCTTCACATTTTTTAAGTTGAGCGCCATAGCGGCTTGCTCGATGTTTAACTTTATTTGCAACACTCATTAGCCACTTCTTACTTTTGTAAGTGCCTCGCTTATAGCCGCCCCACCCTTCATGATAATTAAGGTACTGCGCATAGGCATCCCACTTTGATATACCATTTACTTTATGGGTTTTGTAAACGAACCAAGCCATAAAATCGATTGCATCGTCAAAATCATCTCTGTCTGCACCGCTATTACCTGTTTCGCGAATGTAATCAGACCATGTTGGGGTTTTTGCTTGTGAGTAGCCATATGCCGAGCTGGCACGGCCGATTGGAATTACCCACAAGAAGTACTCCATTGGCGGCGCTGCATCATGACGAAATGAACTTTCTTGATACATCATGCTCATCAGTACATGTTTTGGCGAGCCCCATTTTTCTTGTGCATCACGGGCATCGTAATACCAATCGGGTTTTTCTTCAAAAATTTTACAAATATCATGAGGTTGCTCAGGAGGAGCCGTTGCACAACCAGCCAATGATGCGGCCAGCGATAAAATAATTATACTTTTTTTCATTTTTTTATGGATCTCGCTGAACTTTTTCTCGTCAGGTCAGTCTGAACTTATGAATGCAGCAGTATAGCATTGTTTCATCCCTGAAGAATCTTTGACGCAGCCTCCCTAGGCTGCGTTTTTTATGCCTACAACATACTAAGCTTTAGAAAAATAGTCATCTAAAAATGCAGTGAAAGATACACTGTCTGCCGCTTTAACTTCACGCTCTTTAAGCACCGAGTCAGCCGCTTGCTCTGCCAAAAATGCTTGATCATAAAATTGGTAATCTGCATCAAGGTGACTTTGCTTGTACTGCTGTGCAAGTGCTAAAGCGAAATGACCATTATCCTGGTTTTCATTTGCAAGTGCTGCTACATATCTACCAGAAAAGGTTTTACTAGGATCCTCGACCCAGGTTACCATTTCTTTTATAGTTTCAGAGTAATAGCTCACACCGTAAGCTTTATCCATGTACTGTGCTACTGGGTGTAATTTATCAAAAATAGCATGCGCCCACTCAGTTAAGCTAGTAGCCCGCCCCTCTTTTGTTAACATTAACTCTGGATCACGACCATCATTAACGACCGCATCTAAATTTGCAGTACTTAATTTTTGCTCTTGCCAATCCATTTCTGGAGATTCGCTTAATAGGCAATAGGTTAAGAAAACATCTAAGAAGCGAATTTGCTGTAGATCAATTCCAGTTTCACTAAACGGATTAACATCCAATGCACGTACTTCTATATATTCTATACCGCCACGTAACAACGCATCAGTCGGTGTTTCACCCGAAGCTGCATTACGCTTAGGACGAATTGGCGAGTAAAACTCGTTTTCGATTTGCAGTATGTTTTTGTTTAGCTGCTTTGGTTCGGCACTTTTATAATCATCAAGATGACCATACAAATCCGAAGATAAGTGGATTGCTTCTTTTAACCCAGCCACATATTCTTCTAATGAGTTATACATAACACGTAAAGACGATTGTGCACTATTTGTGTAGCCAAGATTTCCCAGACGTAGTGCTGTACCGACTTCTAAATAAAGCGTGCCTTTACCTAATTTTTTAAAGGGTAAATCTGTTTCACGCCCTTGTAGAAACGAATTACACAAAGCCGGTGAAGCACCAAACAAATAACTGATAAGCCAAAGCTCACGCTTAAAATTGCGGATCAGACCTAAATAACCTTGTGATATAAAGTCCGACAAGCTTACTTTACTTTCATTTAGCTGATATAAGCTCTGCCATAAGGTTTCAGGAAATGAAATATTAAAGTGAACACCAGCAATCGCTTGCATCATACTGCCATAACGATTTTTAAGGCCTTCACGATAAAGTGTTTTCATACGCCCTATATTTGAATCACCAAACTGCGCCAATACAATGTCGTCTTGATGCTCAATAAAACATGGCATACTAATCGGCCATAGAAGTTCATCATTCATATGTGACAATGTGAACTTTTGTAAGTCTTTTAGCTGGGCTAGGGTTTGCTCAGCTGATGTGCTCACTGGAGTGATAAATTCTAGCAAAGATTCAGAAAAGTCAGTCGTGATATGCTCATTAGTTAGCGCACTCCCCACGCCTTTTGGATGCCCCAGCTTTGATATGTGACCACTTGGTTTGATCCTTAAAGCTTCTCGCTCGATACCACGTTTAATCCCATTAATTGCGTTAGGAAATTGAGCTGTTAACGCTGCTAGCGTTTTATTTAAATCATGTTTTATCAAAAATGCTTCCTCGAGCCAGGTGGCTTTAATCCTAAGTGTATGGGGGCTAAAAATAATTACTCAAGAGCCAATTATAAGTTTCTGAAAAGTCCTTACACTGAAAGTTAATCTTGCCACTGTGAGTCATATTATACAATTGCTTTAGTGACCGCAGTGACGAGTATAAATTTTATTAGTGCAAACAAAGACCGAAACAAGATAACAATTCTTTCATCCAATACTAAAGAACTAGAGCAACCATATTTTTTCTGCTTCGTTATTGTTCTAGATCAATTCTCTTAAACAATTTTTAAAAGTTTAACAAAGATCAATCTTCAAGCTCTTCCCTTACATTTTTCTGAGTTTATAATCCGCGCACCATAAAAAAGTATATTTCAAGGACTCATATGCGTCGTGGGCAAGAAATCATTAATCAGGAAGTAACATACTCTGACAATCAAGAGCTTGTCTCTACCACTGACTTACGTGGTGTTATCACATACGTAAATAAGGAATTTTGTGCTATTGCTGGTTACAGCGAAGAAGAACTCCTCGGAAAAAACCATAACATAGTACGCCACCCAGATATGCCTAAAGCGGCATTTAAAGAGATGTGGGAAAAACTAAAACAAGGTCACTCTTGGCGTGGCATGGTGAAGAACCGCTGCAAAGATGGTCGCTACTATTGGGTCGATGCGTTCGTAACGCCAATTTACGAACATGGGCAGTTAGTTGGCTATCAATCTGTACGTACCAAACCAACTGAGCAATTAAAGAGCCGTGCAAAAGCGCTCTACACTAAAATTAATGATGGTAAATCAATCGCATCATTGCGTGAGAATATTTCACTAAGACAAATAGTGTCTGCGATTTTATTAGTTGCAGGTATTGTTGGTTTAGCTGTGGCCGCGTCATGGATGATTGCTTTAGCCGCATGTGCGCTTATAGCGCTACTTTTTGCTCTAAATTATGACGAACTGGTTGTTACGCCTAGCCATTTAAAGCAGCAACGTGCAGAGTTTGATTCAGTATCAAGGTATGTCTATTCAGGATCACATCCATTTAGCATTGCTGCCTTTAATCAGCAAATGCTGTTTGCAAAGCTCAGAACGGTGCTCGGTCGTGTTAAAGACTCTACTTACTCGTTTAAAAATATTGCCACCAGCTTAGATAAACAATCGTCACTAACTGAGCAAGGCATTGCTGCACAAAGTCAACGTTTGAGTGATATTGCCACAGCAATGACGCAAATGAGCGCAACGATTGGCGAAATTTCTGCTAATACTCATCATACAGCTGATAAGGTTAAGACAACTTATCAAAGCTGTAACGATATCAAACTGCATATTGAAGATAACAGTAGCATGGTGTCTGATCTAGCTAACCAAGTAGAGCAAGCTGCCACTACTGCTAACTCTCTTGCTAGTGAAGCTGACAAAATAGGCCAAGTAATGATTGAGATTGAAGGCATTGCTGAACAAACAAACTTATTAGCGCTGAATGCAGCAATTGAAGCAGCACGTGCAGGTGAGCATGGCCGTGGTTTTGCAGTTGTAGCAGATGAAGTACGCGCACTTTCTTCACGTACTCAAAATGCAACTTCGCAAATTCACAGCTCAATTAAAGAAATTCAAGATACTTTATTTAGCTGGTCTAAAGTAATGCAATCAACTAAAGCGCAAGCAGATAGTTGTGTTGATACGACTGCTCACACTCAAACTGAGCTAGCGAGCATCTTCGCGCAAATTGATGAAATATCAGGCCTTGCGACTGAGATATCGACGGCTGCTGAGGAACAACAAGTTGTCAGCACCGATATACGCGAAAATGTAGAAAGCATAAAAGGACACAGCGAAGAGAACTTAAAGCTTAGCTACAACGTGGCTAAAGATGCAGCGGGGCTTGTTGAAGGGTCACGCAAAGTTAACGATATGCTGTTAACCTTTAAAGTTTAAAGCTGATTAATACAAAAAAGCCGCATCATAAATGATGCGGCTTTTATTTTTTAGGCAAATTAGCGACTCGAGAAAACAAGTCCATTCTCATCAGCATCAATATGGATGATGGCACCTGGTTGGTAATCCCCACCTAATAATCGCTGTGCTAATGGGTTTTCAATGGTATGTTGAATAGCACGTTTTAAAGGCCTTGCCCCATAGACTGGATCAAAACCACTTTCAGCGATGCGGTCTAAAGCTGCATCTGTAACTTCAAGAATGTAGCCTTTTTCAGTTAATCGCTCACGTAGCTTACTTAACTGAATATCAGCAATTTCTTTAATATGCTCATTAGCAAGTGGGTGGAATACCACAGTTTCGTCGATGCGGTTAATAAACTCAGGGCGGAACTGGCTCACCAATACACCCATCACTTTTTCTTTTAACCCGGCATAATCATTTGAACCTGCTTGCTCTTGGATTATATCTGAGCCCAAGTTAGAGGTCATGATGATCACCGTATTTTTAAAATCAACGGTGCGGCCCTGACCATCTGTTAAGCGGCCATCATCAAGCACTTGCAGTAAGATGTTAAATACATCAGGGTGCGCTTTTTCGACCTCATCCAATAAAATGACTGAATACGGACGACGGCGTACAGCTTCAGTTAAATAGCCGCCCTCTTCATAGCCAACATAACCCGGAGGTGCACCGACTAAACGTGCCACCGAATGTTTCTCCATAAACTCCGACATATCAATGCGCACCATGGCATCTTCAGTGTCAAACATAAAGCTGGCTAGCGCTTTTGTCAGCTCAGTTTTACCCACCCCTGTTGGGCCTAAGAATAGAAATGAACCGATTGGGCGATTTGGATCAGCAAGCCCAGCGCGAGAGCGACGAATTGCATTCGCAACAGCGACAACGGCTTCATCTTGACCAATCACTTTGTGATGTAATTGATCTTCCATTTGCAGTAGTTTTTCACGTTCACCTTGCAGCATTTTCGATACCGGAATGCCTGTCCAGCGCGATAAAATCTCCGCAATTTCGTCTTCACCTACTTGGTTTTTAAGCAAGCTCATTTCTTGCATTTCAGCTTGCGAAGCAAGGTCGAGTTTACGCTCAAGCTCAGGTATACGACCATATTGTAGTTCAGACATGCGCTGTAAATCACTAGCACGACGTGCCACTTCTAAATCAAGGCGCGCTTGCTCAAGCTCAGCTTTAATAACTTGCGTGCCTTGCAATGAGGCCTTCTCGGCATTCCACACTTCGTCTAGCTCGCGGTATTGTGCTTCAAGTTCAGTGATCAGCTCTTGCATTTCGGTGCGGCGCTTTTGACTCGCTTCGTCTTTTTCTTTCGCCAGCGCATTGTCTTCCAGTTTTAACTGAATAATACGACGTTCTAGCTTATCTAAAGACTCAGGTTTTGAGTCAATTTGCAAACGAATTGAAGAACCCGCTTCGTCAATTAAATCTATTGCCTTATCTGGTAATTGGCGATCGCTGATGTAACGGTGCGACAACTGCGCCGCAGCAACAATAGCCGGATCGGTAATATCAACTGAGTGATGCAGCTCATAACGCTCTTTTAAACCACGTAAAATCGCAATGGTGTCTTCAACCGATGGTTCATCAACAAACACTTTTTGGAAACGACGCTCAAGTGCCGCATCTTTTTCGATGTATTGACGATACTCATCAAGGGTTGTGGCACCCACGCAATGTAACTCACCACGGGCAAGTGCAGGCTTTAACATATTACCCGCATCCATTGCACCGTCTGTTTTACCTGCGCCTACCATAGTATGAATTTCATCAATAAAAAGGATGACTTGACCTTCTTCTTTGGCAAGTTCATTCAATACTGATTTTAAACGCTCTTCAAATTCACCACGGTATTTAGCACCCGCAACCAAAGCACCTAAATCAAGCGATAATACTCGCTTGTTTTTTAAGCCTTCAGGTACTTCTCCATTGATAATTCGTTGCGCAAGGCCTTCGGCAATTGCCGTTTTACCTACCCCCGGCTCACCAATTAACACCGGATTATTTTTAGTACGGCGTTGTAATACTTGGATAGTACGACGAATTTCGTCATCACGGCCAATAACGGGGTCAAGCTTACCTTGCTCTGCTCGCTCAGTTAAATCGATAGTGAATTTTTTTAATGCCTGACGAGTTTCTTCAGCATTTGGATCTTCTACTTTTTGGCCGCCACGAATGGCTTCAATTGCAGATTCAATCTTGCTAGAAGTAATATTCAGCGCTTTAAAAATCTCGCCTAAAGGGCCTTTATCATCACACGCGGCAAGGACAAATAACTCACTCGAAATGAATTTATCTTTTCGTTTTTGAGCGTATTTATCACATAAGTTAATTAACGAAATCAGGTTATTTGACAGCTGAACATCGCCACCAATACCTTCAACTTTAAACAGTTTCTCGATTTCTTGAGATAACTTGGTATTTAACTCATCAGCACTCACACCTGCTTGTGCAAGTAATGCACGCACGCTTGAACCATTTTGCTGAAGCAATGAATACATTAAATGCACAGGCTCAATAAATTGATGATCGCGCCCAAGTGCTAATGACTGCGCATCTGAAAGCGCAGATTGAAATTTACTTGTAAATCTATCTAAACGCATAAGGGTTTACCTATTAAAAAATCTAATTGCTTAATTAATGGGTATGCTTAGTGATTTGTTCAAGTAAAAGAAGAAAATTTAATCGTATAAAATGCGTATAAAATGCGTATTAATTGCGCCAGATCAAGCTAGCCATTCGGCCTGTTTGTCCGTCGCGGCGATAAGAGAAAAACTGTGATTTATCAGTGACAGTACAGTACTCACCACCATATATTTTAACCACGCCTAATTGTGCCAGTTGCTGACGTGCCAGTAAGTAGATATCAGCCATGTATTTTTCATGTTTGGCTGTAAAGGCTTGTTGATGCACAGGGTTTTGTAAGCAAAAGCTATCTTTAACGTCTTGCCCGACTTCAAATTGCGAAGGACCAATAGCGGGGCCTAACCAAGCAATAATATCGTTTGCTGGCGCTTGAAAATGCGAAACCGTGTTTGCCAATATAGCTTGCGCTAAACCACGCCAGCCACCATGAACAGCAGCGACTTCTTCGCCTGAACTCGAGCAAAGTAATACCGGCAAACAGTCTGCAGTCATTATAGCAAGCGGCTGCTTTACTAAACGGGTGTAAAGCGCATCAGCAGCGCGTACTTGGCTTAAGTCAGACTTTTCATCAATCACGATTACATCACTGCTATGTGTTTGGTTTAACCACACAGCAGGATTCGGCAGCTGATTTGTAAGTAAGGCGCGATTTGCAAGCACGGCTTGCTCATCATCACCAACATGTAAACCCACATTAAAACTATCAAAGGGTGCAACTGAAACACCGCCCTGTCGGATGGTGCTCAGTGCGCTAACTGTGTTTGGGGCTGTCCATGCTGGTGTGATCATAACGCTTAAAACTCGATATTTGGGTTTGCTTTAGTATCAGCGCGTAATGCTTCTGTCATTGCAGCCATATCATCTGGAATTGGCGCTTGCCAAGTCATTAGCTCACCCGTAATTGGGTGTGCAATTGATAGCTTAACAGCATGTAATGCTTGGCGTTTAAAGTCGCGTAGCATTTGAAACAGCTCAGGTGTAGCACCTTTTGGCGGACGCGGACGACCACCATACAGTTGATCGCCAACTAATGGATGATTTAAATAAGCCATGTGTACACGGATTTGGTGAGTACGGCCTGTTTCTAGACGTAACCGTAAGCGTGTATGTGCACGGAATTTTTCTGCAACACGATAATGCGTAACCGCTGGTTTGCCCATTTCATGCACGGCCATGTGAGTACGCTTTGTCGCATGACGACCAATTGGTTTTTCAACCATGCCACCAGCAGTCATTGTGCCATTACAAATTGCTTCGTATTCACGAGTGAAGTTTTCACGCTTTTGTAAAGCAGACACTAAATGTGTTTGTGCCGGAATAGTTTTCGCCACTACCATTAAACCTGTGGTGTCTTTATCTAGACGATGCACAATACCCGCACGAGGCACATTCATGATGTCTGGGTAATGGTGTAGCAAAGCATTTAATACCGTGCCATCTGGGTTACCCGCACCTGGATGAACGACTAATCCCATTGGTTTATTAATTACCAAAATATCATCGTCTTCATAAACGATGTTTAATTTGATATTTTGTGCCTCATATTCACGAGGGGCTTCGATGGTTGTTTCTACACTCACCATTTCGCCACCGAGTAGTTTTTCGCGCGGTGTGTTTAATATTTCACCGTTTACAGTGATTTTATCATCCAAAATCCACGTTTTTATACGTGATCGAGAATAATCAGGGAACAATTGCGCTAATACTTGGTCTAGACGTTTACCGCCAAGGTCAATTGGAACCTCGGCTTGGAGAGAAATTTGCTCTGACATTAGTAACTTTACCCAATTTACCAGTGCAAGCTGTGCTCGACTGGGTTAGAATCGCTTTAATATAATACGTATAGTTTACTCGGTTTTCCTCACTTGGCCTAGCCGAAGACATCGAAGGTAAGAAATAAAATGATAAATAAAATAGGGAAACGTGCGTTCGCCATAGTTTTTTCAGTATCTGTACTTGGCTTAGGTGCCTGTTCATCAGCACCCGATCAAGAAGATATCCAACGCGTTCCTAATAAATCTGCGCAAGCTTTATATGAAGATGCAAAACAAACATTAGATTCTGGCTTATATGCGCGTGCAATTGAGCTATTAAGTGCGATTGATTCTCGCTACCCTTTTGGTCCTTTATCAAAACAAGTACAAATGGACTTAGTGTATGCGCATTATCAAGCAGGTAATACTGAGCAAGCACTCGCAACAATCGACCGTTTTATTCGCTTAAACCCAAACCACAAAGATTTAGATTACATGTACTACATGCGTGGCTTGGTAAACATCAAAGCCGATGAAAACGCATTCCAAGAATATTTTGGTGTAGACCGTGCTGACAGGGATGCAAACCGCACTCGTGTTGCGTTTACTGATTTATCGACGCTTTTAAAGCGTTTTCCTAACAGTGCTTATGCACCAGAAGCAAAAAAGCGTTTAGTATGGTTACTTAATAAAATGGCGCGCTACGAGTTAAAAGTTGCAGAATACTACTATGAGCGAGAGGCGTACCTTGCTGCAGCAAACCGTGGTAAATACGTAGTTGAACACTACTCACAGAGCAGCTACCTTGATCAAGCACTTGAGATCATGGAAAAAAGCTACAACAAACTTGGCTTACCTGAACTAAGTGAACACGCTAAAGCAACACGTGAAGCTAATAAGCGTTAAAAATAACTAAAAGCAAAAAAGGCGCCTAAGGCGCCTTTTTTAATGTTTGCGATCAAATATACCCAAACCAGCTCAAGGTGCGAGTTTCAGTTGGAATTAAATAGCGTCTTCATCTTCTTCAGCGGTACGAATACGTACAACACGCTCAACGTCAGTTACAAAGATTTTACCGTCACCAATTTTACCTGTTTGCGATGTTTTAACGATCACATCGATAGCACGGTCAACATCTTCGTCGCTTAATACGATATCTAGTTTTACCTTAGGTAAAAAGTCCACCATGTACTCAGCACCGCGATAAAGCTCGGTGTGTCCTTTTTGACGGCCAAAGCCTTTCACTTCGCTTACCGTCATCCCTGTGATGCCCACATCTGATAATGCTTCGCGCACATCATCAAGCTTAAATGGTTTAATAATTGCTTCGATTTTTTTCATTTTCGGGTTACTTATTATTTCTCGATTGCCTCGATTTTAGACAATCCCATTGCTGATGGCAAACAAAGCTATGAATTACGGTGATTAAATCAGCAATCATGATATTATTAAACAAAGTGATTCAAAATAGAGACAACAATGAAATCATTGCAACAGGGTTTTACATTATTGGAGTTAATGGTCACGATTGCTATTGTAGGTATTATTGCAACTATTGCGATCTGGGATAGCTCAGACCTACTAGAAAATGATAGAGCGGAAAGCTATTTGCAAGAGCTTAAACGCAATTTAAGTTTTGCCAGAGCAAAAGCTACTACTAGCGATGCTATTGTGGTTGTTTGTAGTGGAAACACGTCAAGAATTGAAAGAAATAGACGAGTCCCATGCTTAAACGATTGGAGTCAAGGTACTGTATTCGTCTTTTTCGATTCGAATCAAAATGGCGTTTATAACCCAAGAGTTGGCGATATCATTTTAAGAGTTATGGAAGAAATACCTGATAATAGTAAGTTAGCATTTTCAGGGGATCGCTCTTTAATGTTTGATACCAGCGGTATGCTCACTTCAAACGCAGGAAAATTCACTTACTGCCCTTCTAAAGCTAATGATGATAACAATAAACAACTTGAGATTTTAAAATCTGGTACTGCTTTATATCGCGGCAGTACGACAGATGGCTGTAATTAATGTGCTAAAATTGACAACCCCTCTACTGAGCATATAGTTAAAATAACAGTCATTATTGGGAGTCTTCAAGGATGAGGACATTACATTTTATACGCTGTTGTAAAGGCGCTACTCTCATAGAAAGCATGGTTTTAATAGCGATTTTATCCTTGCTGTTGCATTTTGCGTTATTTGAATTCAAGCCAATACTAGCAAAAAACCGACTAGACAACCGAGTCCATGAAATTAAAAGAGCATTGCACTTTGCTCGATTAAAAGCACAATCTAGTGGAAGTCGTGTTACCTTCTGTGCGCTCAACAATAATCGCTGCGAAAAGAAACTTTGGCATAAATCGCTTACCGTATTTGTTGATAGAGGAAACATTGGTATCTTTGAGAATAGCGATACTATTTTGCTTGAGCTTGAAGCAATTAACTCACTGGATATGTTTACTTATCCCCGCAACTCGGTAACCTTTGGACCAAGTGGTATACCTATGGCACTGAATAACGGCACGTTTTTATATTGTCCTGAGTATAAAAAAGAAAGCCTCAAAGGGCTTTCTATAACAATTAGTCCAATCGGCAGGGCCAGAGTAATTGATACTGATAAGTGTTGAGGCTACTTGCCCCAACACGTACTCGAATCAGCAGAGCCTTCAGACTTTTTGAGACCTGTATCTGTGATTATTAACTTTGTGCATTCTGTATCCTTTAGAGGTGGCCCTGATTCAGCAGTAGCCTCAAATTCGAAGGTACCCGCATTATTATCAACACTCGCCTTTAGCTTATAAAAATTGTTTTCTGTTCTCTCAGCGACACCAAGATCTCCTAGAGAAGTCGTGTATTCACGATTATCTACAAAATATTGCTCTTGTTTATTTGCTGCATCAAGCAAAGCAGTGATCCCCTCTGTTCTCGCTGTTCGCTTAACATGTTCAAAATAGTTTGGAATAGCAATGCTCGCGATAATCCCTAAAATTGCCACAGCAATCATAAGCTCTATTAAAGTAAAGCCCTTTTCACTAGTGTTTTGTATTTCATTCATTTTTTATAACCTTACAATCTGCTGAATCCAAACACGATTTCATCATAGGTTTAACACCTACTCAAAGCAACTGACAAGTCACTTATTTATAGCCGTGTTGCAATTAGGCTATTTTGAGCCATCATTAACTTCTCTTTTATAGATAAAGGTTTGTTGAGTTTTAAAGCCAAAACCAATAGGAACAGCGTCACTAACAAGCTTAATTTTACCGTCTTCAACTGTTATACCTGGACCTAAGATTTCTTGAACCTTAAATGGGTTTTCTTGCCCCTTAATACCAGGCCCAATTGTTAGAAATTGACTTAACTCTTCGACTTTTTCTTCAGTATCTTTAATGACATCTGGATTGTCAGGATCAGGTAAGTCATCACAATAGCCATTATTATTATTATCAACACAACTATTCCCCACGCCAAAATACAACTGAGGTGTGTCCGGAACATCATTGGAAGTAGTAAATTTCAGGCTATCGTAAACCTTTGTGCCATAGTGTAAATGAAAGGCATATACGCTTCCTGAGCCACCAGTTAACGAGCACTGGTTAGTTGTCTCGGTTGCAGAAGCAGGGGTATAGCTTGTGAAATAGGCAACCCCCCCTATAACTGTACTCGCAGCAAGTGATTTTTCTCCCACTGACGGAAGGTTATAATACCAGCCTTTATAGGCTCCAAGTTCAACTTCTAGCTTGGTAAATTTATCGACATTATCAAGCGCATTACCAAATGGATCTGAGTCCATATTCATTAAATCAGATTGAGTAATTACCTTGGGTACGTCACTACCTACAAAAGATTGAGTAACTGTATTAATATCTCGAATCATGAAAAGTTGATCCTTAGTTACTGTTGAAGTTGGCTTTGAACGATTACCACTGCCAACTAAAACTGCATCAAAGGGTGTATCTCGTCGAGAAAATATTTTTTTCCCATTAATAGTTGTTTCTGTGACCTTGCTGAACATAGTTCTTGCTATCAGCGGTTTGTAGAAAAAACGCCTATCTTGCGTACTCAAAGAACTGCCCAAACTTGCAAGTTTGAAGTGAGTCCAAGGACTATCAGAGCTATTTGGTTTTTCACTCGGCATATCTATTCGCCAAATATCACCACCTGTGTCAGTTGCATATAAACGGTCAACAAAGCCATCATAATCCGAATCAAGAACACTAACATCAGCCGCAATACTGTGCTTACCTTTAAAACCGTTTTCGGTTGGAGTTAGTGCCCAAATTTTATTTCCTGTTTGCGCATCAACAATATAGATCCCGCGGCCTTCGTTATCATCTGTTCGGATCACGTTATCCTTGTTAGTATCGTAACCCGCACCAAAAATCAATACAGGGCGTTTTTTATAGCCTTCCATATTAATATAGGTAACCGTAGGCTTAGACCAAGTTTGACCTAACTCTTTGAAGTCACCGGAACCACCTTCAATAGGTTGATTCCACAGTAAACTTGGTGAGTCGGGGTTTGTAATATCTAAGCCATAGTAATAATTACCACCACGCCTCAAACCAAAAAATGCCCAAACACGATCACTTCCATTTACCACACCATCATTATTTTTGTCATCGAAAAATACAGATATTGGACCATCAACACCATATACTTTAGTGTTCGCTTGATTCTCTCGTAGCGGCTTAATTATTTTGTACAAGCTACTTGGAATAAATGCCCAACTTTCTTTAAGAACGTCCTTTTTATCTTGGAAAAAGTGTAAAAAGCCTGCATTTGTACCAATTAAAATGCGAATGTCATCATTACCATAATCAATTGTAACGGGTTTAGAATGTAGCGGATCACCGAAAATATCTTGTCGCTGGTCCACTGATGAAGAATCTCCATCCTCGTTATCAACATCTATCCCGCGCGCCCAATCAATTGTTTTTTGTAATTGTGACTTATCAACCCCAAACAACTTCGCGGCTTTTTCATCGCCACCTAAGGCACTCGAAACATTTGCTTTTGTAAAATCTACTAGACTAGACTTACCCGCGTCTGTGTATAACTTTCGCGATGCTAGTTTAGTTAAATGTAGATTTACGCCACCACGTTGCACTGTATTTCCATCAGCTTCTTCATTAGTTGGTAGCCAGAACGTTCTCGCTTTATTAGAAATCAAACCATCTTCATTAAGTGCTGATTTACCTGTTGAATCAACAATTTGATCACCAGACACTTTTAATTTTTTCAAATTTCCACGCCAACGCGCACCCGTTTCAGGGTAAAACATAGCGTAGTAAATCGATTCGCGGCTACGGGTTTGATCAACATTGTTACTCGCGATTGACGGTGAAGTGAAACTATCATTTACTTCACGGATTTGGGTGATTGTATTTTTCAATGCCTCGGATAATTGCTCTGACGTATTCGCATGCAGGTACTGGCCACCGCCTAATCGAGCAGTTTCCGAAAGTAGAGTTTTACCGTTATTACTCATCCCACTACCAAAGCCGATGGTATATACACGCCCTGTTTCATGGATATCCGTTGTGGTTGGCCTTAAGTCGACTTCAACATCATCAGTGCCATGTATGATCTGAGCTAACTTGTGTAGAAGAACCCCTGCAATTTTATCTGAGTTATAAAGATAGGTCCCAAAATGAGAGTAAAAAAGATTGCTAATATTTCCATCTTGTTGATTATCTGAACCTGCAGAAGGGTCACCATCGGTCATATAAATAATATTGACCGAGTTATCACAACGCTTAACTTCTTCGGAGTTATCAAATGGAGAAATATAGGTATAGTCGTATTTTGGATTCCACCGATTACCTGTCTGTTTCCTTTTCTCAATTGACGTATCTCTGAGCGCTTCATTAACTTTTTCACCGTAAAAAACATTTTGTCCTGTAATATAAAGATATGCTTCCCAGAGGGTTTCTGTTAGAGGGGTCCCCCCATTTGCAGGTAAGGCGGCAATTGTTTGTTTTAAGAAGGAACTAGACGAACCTATCCCAGATAATACATAACCACCATCAGTACTATTAAAGCGCATCAAGCCAAAGTCAATATCGTCATTACCTTCAACTAAGCTTGTTATAGCACTTTGTGCAACACCTAACCGACTATCAGAACAAAGGATATAGCCTGAATAATTACTGTAACCACAGCTGTTACCAGTCGATGTTGAGAAGGCCATACTTCCAGAAGTATCGAATACAATTAATACGCGAGGTTTCTCATCGAGATCAACATTATGATTTACATAAAGCTCTATATCTTCTGCTGAACTAGAAAAGCTTACCGCAGCAAAGGCACAAAGAAGTATCCTGTTTACTGTTTTACTAATTTTCATTACTTCTCCCGTCACCTTAACGCTATTAATTTAGCGATTAGCTTTGTTATTGCCGAACTTCTGCTTTGTGATTTTCTGCAGCAGTTGAAAACCTTAACAGTGCGATAAATTACAACACCCCTATGTTTGAGTTGCTGCAATACTTATACAGAACCATAAAAAAGCTAAAAAGCATTTTATAAAATTCAAACACACTATAATTATTATAATAAAAAGATACTACTATTCCACACTTTTCTTATCTAAATTAATAATAAAAAAAATAATTAGATCATAAAAGAGAAATAAGAAGAAAAGACCGGAAAAAATAATCCTGAATGGGTTGGTAAAACAGTGGGAATAAAAATAAAAGTATAAAATAAACAGAAACTTAATAGAGAATAGAAACATTAATTTAATATAGAAAAACACTGACAATGAGTTCAGCCAAGTTAAGCTTATAAAACGGGTGACTGAGAAAATAAATACTCAAAAACTCATAAAGCCAGTGTTCAAAAAAGGATGTTATTTAATCTAATAACTTCTGTCGTTCTCTTCTTTTTTATATATGTAAGTTTGTTGAACTTTAAAACCAAGAGGTTCATCACTCACTAATTTTATTTCTCCATTTTCAATAGTTAAACCGGGTCCATTTACCCCTTTGACTTTAAATGGGCTTTCTTCACCTACGATTTTGGGCCCAACAGTCATAAATTGGCTTATCTTTATTTGCTCAATTTCACCTTCGTAGTCATCACAATAACCATTGCCGTTTGTATCTTTACAGCTGTCAGTTTCGCCAAAAAAGAGTTTTGGGGTGTCTGGTACATCTGTGCCTGTCTTAAACTTCAAGTTATCATATATTTTTGTACCGTAATGAAGATGAAATGCGTATAGGCTTCCGACACCACTTACAACCTCACATTCATTTACCTTATCTTCTAATGAAGGAGGAGTATAACTTGTAAAATAAGCAACCCCACCAATCACAGTACTAGCTGCCAGAGACTTTTCACCTGCAGACTGAAGATTGTAATACCAGCCTTTAAACTGGGCTAACTCAACCTCAAGTTTGACAAATTCATCAACCTTATCAAGTACTTTCCCGAAAGGGTCTGAATTAACATTCATTAAATCAGCTTGTGTAATATGATCAGGTGCATTACCGATGAAAGACTGTGTAACAGTGTTTTCATCTCGAATCATAAATAATTGATCGTTAGTTTCTAAAGATGTCGGTTTTGCTCGGTTACCACTACCAATTAACACTGCATCAAAAGGAGTATCCACACGTGCCGTAATTACTTTACCATTAATCTTTGTTTTTGAGACTTTGCTAAACACACTTCGTGCAATAGTTGAGTTATAAAAGAAACGTCTATCTTGGCTCTTACCCTCACCACCTAGGCTCGCAAATTTAAAGTGGGTCCAAGGTTGCTTTGCATCCTTCGGGTTGTCAGATGGCAAGTCAACACGCCAAACATCTCCTCCAGTGTCAGTAGCGTATAACCTGTCAATAAAGCCATCATAATCTGAATCTAACAGACTGATATCTGAGGCAATACTGTGTTTACCCTTGAATCCATTTTCTGATGGCGTTAAAGCCCACACTTTATTACCCGTTTCAGCATCAACGATATAAATGCCCCGCCCTTTAGTATCGTTACTACGATTCGAGTTATCTTTATTGTGGTCATAACCTGCACCAAAAACTAACAGTGGGCGATCTCTATAACCTTTTATGTCAATATACGTTACTGAAGGCTTAGACCAAGTTTGTGCTAACTCTTTAAAGTCTCCTTGCCCACCAACTATTGGCCCTTTCCACATCAATTTAGGTGAATTTGGCTTTGTAATATCCAAGCCATAATACTCAGTTCCACCTCGTCTTAGACCAAAAAACACCCAAACTCTGTCAGCGCCATTTACAACTCCATCATTATTTCCATCATCAAAGAAAACCGACATAGACCCATCTATACCGTAAACTTTAGCCCCTTCTTTATTATCTCGAAGAGGTTTAATAATTTTATACAAGCTTCGGGGTATAAAGGCCCAGCTTTCCTTGAGTACATCATTTTTATCCTGAAACATATGCAAATAGCCTGCATTGGTTCCAATCAAAATACGTACGTCATCGTTGCCATAATCGATTGTTGTTGGCTTTGAGTGAAGCGGATCTCCAAAGATATTTGGACGGGTATCATCGGTTGAACCATCACTATTTTCATCATCCACATCGCGGCCTCTAGACCAGTCAATAAGATCAAACACTTCATCTGGATCAGACTCAAAATCCTCTGCAGCTTTAAAACGATTTCCGTAATGGATAATGACCCTATAGTCAGTGAATGGAAGCATTCGACCACCAGAGACATTTGTCAAAACCTTCCTGTCTTTATTCGGTATGCTTGATTGTTGAGATAAATATGAATTGACTCCTCCATATTCAACAGCATTGCCGTCAGCTTCACCACTACCGTCTGGCCAAAAGGTGTGAGCATCTTTGTTTATTTGCCCATTTTCATCTAGTGCTAGATTACCTTTAAAATCAACGATAGTATCACCCGATACTTTTAATTTTTTCAGATTGCCGCGCCAGCGTGCGCTGGTACTTGGGTAAAACATTGTGTAGTATAATGAATCTCTACTACGTGTTTGATCTGCGTTATTCGAAGCCACCGAAGGGGACGTAAAAGTTCCAGCTTCAGCCCTAAGACCATTAAATGTTTGCTCTAAAGAATCAGCTAATTCTTTTGGGTTTTCTGCTTTGAAGTAGCTTCCCCCCCCTTCATTCGCGGTCTTTTTTAGTAATGCTTCACCTCTTTCTAAAAGCCCATTACCAAAACCTATTGTATTGATAAATACCTTGTCTTTAATCTTCGCCGTTTTTGGAAATATGTCTATATCCACATCATCTGTGCCATGCATAACTTTAGCAAGGGCTGCTAAGTAGCTGTTTGCATTGTAATCATCAAGGATAGGCGTTGCGGGCTTTCCAAAAAATTGCCGGTGCAACAAATCTATTTCATTATTTCTAGCATCATCAAAGTAAGGGGAACCATCGGTAATAATTAAAACATTCACACTGTTATCACAACGTTCATCTTTTGTGAGTCTAGAGTCAAAAGGAGAAAGATATTTTTTACCAATTTCTGCCGAAGTATCGCGCAACGAAGGATCTATAACGCTTGCAAAATCAACTTTTTGCCCAGTTAGGTACATGTATGTTTCCCACAATGTTTCAGTAATAGGCGTGGAACCACCAGCAAACGTATCGCTTATAATTGATTTTAACTTACTATGCTCTGTGCCAACTTTGGCTCTAAAATACCCACCTTGATTTGGCGCAAATCTCACAAACCCGTAATCAAGGTCAGGGTTATTATTTATTGTTTTTATGATTGTATCTTTTGCTACCTTCATCCGGCTGTCAGGACATGGAAACCAATAACCATCGGTCGGGTGAAAACATTTGTCTCCTGTATTAGCAGATTGCATCATGCTTCCAGATGTATCTAAAATAAATATTACACGACCCTTTTCTGTAAGGTCTTTATCGTAATTAACATACAGCTCTGTATCATCGGCATAGCTTTTGCCATCCAAAAATAGAGAGCAAACAACTGAAAGACAAAGTAATAAATTTAAGCTTTTCATAGCGACCTCCTTATCAACCACCCGTATTCAGGCTCGCCATTTCCTGGGCAACCCCTGTTGTAATCGTCAAAGTATGCTTACTTTTAGTGCCATAGGTAATGGTGGTATCAACTTGAACCATGTTGCAGGAGATACCTGCAGTGAAGTTAAATTTACGCGGACAAGGTAAATCAAGAACACCGTTATTTAAATTTGTCATCGTATTGGTTGCGCCACCAACCTCTCCCATAGCAAATCCACCATCAGGGATTTCTGCTGCTTTCATTAAAAATGCACTGTTGCCACCCGCGGCAGCTTCGTTTGCAATAACTTGCTGAACAGTTCCTATTAATTCATTTTCTGCTGTTTCTCGCTCTTGGGCTGCATTAGTAATTTTAATATCTATGCTACTACTACTCATCAAGGAAACGGCAATACCTGTAACAGCTACCACCATAATCAAAGCAACGATTAACACCACCCCTTGTTGTTTCTTTTGCAAGGTTAAATGCGCCATAAATTTGCTCCAACATTATTTAAACGAATCGTTGTAGTAAACACCGCCCGACGATAATTATCTGTAAATGTTAGCTCTTTTCTGCTCGCATCTTCACCAAGCGTATATTTTTGATTTTTGACTTTTAGATTCGGGTCAGGCAATAGCGATCTAACTAATAAAAACACTTGCACTGTCAAAATACCACGGCGGTTCTCCCAGTCATTGTTCGTCATTTGACCAATACTTCTATAAGTATCTACACGGCTGTTGTTCGTAGTATCTAGACCAAATACAAAATGCATATTTTCCACGCCTTCCATCACGCTTTCAGTTCTCATCGTTTGGCTAGTAGTTAACCTTTTTCGGCGTAAAATGGGAACTTTAACTGATTGATCATTTATCGTGTATGAGTCTTCAAAGATGTAGTAAACATGATGACGGTAACGCCAAATCGTCGCATTACCATTGATAGTTGAGGCCGCGATTGGGCCTTGTCTAAATTCAGCCCGTTCTTGCTCAGCAATGAAGTAATAATAGTCATTGCTCGTCTGATTAGGTTGGATCTGCAGCCCTTCAAGAAACTTCATCTGTAAAACTTCAGTATTTTTCTTTGCATTGTTGATACAACTAAGCGCAGAACCATCTGAGTTTTCTACAGCATAAACCGAGCGAAAATTACTAGTTGCACTGTCAGCAGGGAAGCTCGCATTATTGAGGCCTTCTGAGCAGTCACCTGCAGGGTTCTTTACATTATCCCTATTGGTATTTTCATCTGAGAATGAGTCTTCATAGAATGTCCCCCAAAAGCCAATCTGTTCTATATCACGCTGCATGATATTTAAAGCTAACCGACCTGTTTCCTGCAATTCACCAATTGTCATGGTGTCTCGTGTTGTTACTTTCATACTTAAATAAGTAAACATCACCCCACCAAGCACTATGCCGCCAATGAATAAAGCGACCATCATCTCAACAAGTGTAAATCCAGTTTGCTTTTTCATCTTATGACCTTAAGTATATATAGCTTTCAAGCACGACTAAACGGCGCTTGTCGTTTTGTGTTCCACAATCAATAGCAGCTGTCGCATTATTTGCTTTTTGCTCCTGCCTACCTTGCCAGCTGATCACCACCCTTATATTAAATTCACTCGCATTTCCTGCTGCGACTGGGGTGTTATTTATACACACAGTGGCATTATCTAAAGCACCCGTATTTTCACGAGCTTGAATTGCGCGGATCCATTGTTGTTTATCAAACTCAGCTATATTTTTTGCAGTACAAGCGGAATTAAAACATGTCTGAGCTTTGTCGGCTGCTGATTGACTACTAAACTCTCCATTGTATAAACCGGCAAAACCCGAAGGGTCGTTTGCTCTCATACGTTGGATTATGTCATTACCAAGTGCCACAGCAGCTGCACGCTGCATTGAATCAAAGCTAGCTTGTTTTGCTTTAGCTTGTAAGGCCACGGCACCTAATAAACCAAAACTCAAAATAACAAAGGCAATAAGCACTTCAATAAGCGTAAAACCTTTCTGCTCAGAATGTTTAATCATGGTGAAGTTCATTGATACTTTTACATACCATAAGAATATTACGATACAGATAAATAACAATCTGTATATGGACAAGCGGTCATAATGCGCGATAAACGGTACTGAAACTTTCTTCAGAGCAAAGTAATAAACAATAAAGAAGCTGGGACTTTAGGAGATAAGCTGCTGCATTGAGAGTTTTTTTATTTACCCATCACAGCTTTTACATTTTTAAGCTCTCGACGACTAACAGACAAAGGCTCTTTAAACTGCTTCATCGTGACTGTATGTCCACCAGAAGAGGGACTATTAAGGCTTACAATTTGTTGCTTATTGACAAGTGTATTACGATGAATTCTAAGTAGCTGCAGAGGATAGGTTTGCTCAAGTTGTTTTAAACTTTGCTCAACAAGTGCCTCACCTTCAAAAAACACCACCCGCGTGTATTTTTGCTCTGCAATACAGCAAATAACATCATCTATATTTACTCTTCTTAATACGCCTGCAAGTTGATAACAAATATAGTTATTTTCAGGTGTTAATACTTGAGTTCGGTTTAATTTACTAAGCTGCGCCATTGCTTTTGTTAAAGCTTGCTCGGATACAGGTTTAACTAAATAGCCATCTACTGCGAGCTCAAATGCAGTTAACGCATACTCAGGATGCGCTGTTAAAAACATCACTGCTGGGGGGATCGAAAACTGTTTTAGTTCAGCAGCTACTTCAAGGCCCGACTGCTTGGGCATATTAATATCCAGCATCACTAAATCAGGCTGGAGCTGCTTACAAAGTTCAATCACCTGTTCGCCGTTACTGGCTTCACCTACAACTGTGCAAAGTTCGTTGGTAGCTAATAAACGTTTAATACGCGCCCTTGCTAAAGGCTCGTCATCAGCAATTAAAATTTTTATCATGCGCTTCTCTTCTTAGGTATCACCAGTTTCACCCTAAAGATCTCATCACGAACAGTCGTAGTCAGTTGCGCTTTTTGATGATAGAAAAGTGACAAACGCTGGCGGATGTTTTCAAGTGCCATACCGTTGCCTGCTCGTGAATGGCTCCCTTGCTTCGCTACAGGGTTAGTTATAATGAAAGTATAAGCTTTGTTCGATTGATACATCTCGACAGAAATGTTGCCCTGCTCTGCTGGCTCTACGCCATAAAAAACCGCATTTTCAATAATCGGCTGTATTGTCAGACACGGAATATCTATATCTGGTAACTCATCAGGTAATTTCCAGCTTAATGCTAGGCGTTCGCCATAGCGCCAACGTTCAAGTGCCACATACTGCTGGCATAAAGTGATTTCATCAGCAAGCTTTATGGCTTTACCGCTGCGCATTGCGGCCTGCGACAGCGCCGCCAGCGCCAAAATTGCTTGTTCAGCCGCCTCAGCATCATAATGGGTAAGCTCAGCAGCAGTGTTTAAACTATTAAACAAAAAGTGAGGGCGTATTCTTGCTTGTAATGCATCAAGTTCAGCCTGCGCTAACGCTTTCGTTTGTTGCTCTTTTTGATTATGAATAAGCAGGAATTGGCTGAACAACGCGGTGACCAAAAATATGATCAGTAAATTACTGACAATAAAGTTAGCTCTCGACTCCATAGCGAACACATCTGAAAACACAGACAAAAACAGCCAGCTAAAAACAGACGTTAATGCCAGTAAAGTGGATATCAGAATGAATAACTGTTTAGGGTGCGACAGCTTTGTAAGTAGAGCCCGGCATACATACAGTAACGACAAGCTTGAAAGAAAAATTAGATGTAAAAAGCAGCTAAATATAGCTAGACGTAACCAAACATCACCTAAGCTCATTGGTGAAAAGGCGAGTAAAATAGCAATGACTTGGCTGACGATCAGTGTGGCAAGGACACCACGAGATTGAAAAAGAGCCGCAATCAGCAAGCCGTTTGAATTAGGCTGTTTGCTCATGGGCTCCTCTTTTAACTGTTGACTACTATTTGCTTAGATTAGCGTAGCTCAACAGGAACGGCAAATACTATGTTCTCTTCTTCGCCAGGATTTTCAACAACTTGATTGCCACCCAATTCTTTTAGACGAGCAATAACTTGTTGAACTAAAACTTCTGGTGCAGATGCACCTGCAGTAACACCCACCGCATTTACATTGTTGAACCAATCAGCTTCAAGATTACTTGCATCATCAATCAAATAAGCCGTAGTGCCCATTTTATCGGCAAGCTCACGTAAACGATTAGAGTTAGAGCTATTTTTAGCCCCAACTACAAGCAATACATCCACTTTATCAGCTAAGTCACGCACTGCATCTTGACGGTTTTGCGTAGCATAACAAATGTCATCTTTACGCGGGCCATCAATTGCTGGAAACTTAGTGCGTAATGCATCAATCACATCTGCTGTATCATCTACAGATAACGTTGTTTGGCTACAGTAAAACAGGTTCTCAGGGTTTTTAACCGTTAAGTTTGCAACATCTTCTGGCGTTTCTACTAAGTAAATACCACCTGCTTCGTTATCGTACTGCCCCATTGTACCTTCTACTTCTGGATGACCATGATGGCCAATTAACACACACTCAGTACCTTTACGGCTTGCACGTGTTACTTCCATATGTACTTTTGTTACCAACGGGCAGGTTGCATCAAATACCTTAAGGTCACGACGCTTTGCCTCGCTTCGAACAGCTTGTGATACACCATGCGCACTAAAGATAACAATGCTGTCGTCAGGAACCTGATCTAGCTCTTCAACAAAGACTGCACCGCGATTTTTCAAGCCATCAACAACATATCGGTTGTGAACGACTTCATGACGCACATAGATTGGCTTTTCAAAGATATCGAGTGCGCGCTCCACAATACTGATTGCACGGTCAACGCCTGCGCAAAAACCACGTGGGTTCGCTAATAAAATATCCATTAACCTGTTACCTCTAAAATATCGACTTCAAAGGTTAAGCGTTGCCCTGCAAGTGGGTGGTTAAAGTCAATAGTAACTGACTCACCTTGCACTTCACGAACAAGACCAGGTAACTCTGTACCATCAGGCTGAGTAAAGGCAATAATATTACCTACTTCAGCAGGCGTGTCTGCACCAAACTTGCTGCGGTCAACATAGTAGATGTTATCTGGATTTGGCTGACCAAATGCATCTTCTGGCTCTAATGCAAATGACTTACTTTCACCAGCCGCTAAACCGAGTAAGCACTTTTCAAAGTTTGCTGTCAGGCTGCCATCACCCATTCGCAATTTTGCAGGTTTATTATGTACTTTAGTTGAATCGGCTGCTGAGCCATCTTCTAACTTAATTGAGAAATGAAAGATCACTTCAGAGTTTTCACCAATTACAGCTTGGCTCATGCTTGTTGCTCCTTAGGACTTTCGCCTGTGAAGGCATCAAATAAAAGTAATGCGGCACCGATACAAATCGCACAATCGGCAATATTAAAAACAGGAAAGTGCCAGTTTTCGTAATATACATGCAGGAAGTCAATAACATAGCCATACGCGATTCGGTCGTATAAATTGCCTATTGCACCGGCTAAAACTAACGCATAAGCAGAACATAATACCTTGTTAGACGCAGGTAAACGTTTCAGCCACCACACTAAAAGCACACTGATCGACACTGCAATCAAACTAAAGAACCAGCGCTGCCAGCCACCTGAATCACTCAAAAAGCTAAATGCCGCACCATAGTTGTGTACATAGGTGAAGTTAAAGAATGGCAGAATATCTATCGACTCTTGATAGGCCATGGTATTAACGACAAGTGATTTTGTCGCATAGTCTACTACCAAAAGCAGTAGACTAAGCCATAACCAAACCAAGCCACTTTTTCCGGCTAGTTTGCTCACAAACAACTCCTATGCGAACTGACGCTGTTCACCATCGCCGTCAACATTGCTTACACAACGGCCACAGATTTCAGGGTGTGCAGGATCAGCACCAACATCATCACAGTAATGCCAACAACGCTCACATTTTTCAGCGGTTGTTGCGGCAACTTTAATGTATAAGCCATCAATTTCTGTAGCTTGCGTATCCTCTGGCTGCGTAGTCACAGTTTCAACTGTCACGCCTGAAGTTAATAGTACAAAGCGCAGTTCATCACCTAATGCAGCTAATTTCGCACTTAACTCTTCACCTGCATAGATGCTTACGTTTGCTTGTAGAGTTGCACCAATAACTTCTTCTTTACGCGCCGCTTCTAGCACACGGTTTACTTCATCACGAACGTTTAGGATTGTTAACCAATCATCGTTGCTGAACTTACCTTGTGAAGAAGCTTGTAAGCCATCGTACCACACAGAAGTGAATACAAACTTGTCACGCTCACCTGGTAATGCTTCCCAGATTTCTTGCGCAGTGAAGCTTAAGATCGGTGCCATCCAACGGGTCATTGCTTCAGCAATGTGATAAAGCGCAGTTTGACATGAACGACGCGCATGGCTGTCGCTTTTCGCTGTGTATTGACGATCTTTGATTACGTCTAGGTAGAACGAACCAAGCTCACCAGTACAGAAGTTCATTAGCTTTTGCGTTACAAGTAGCATTTGGTACTTGTCGTAAGCCGCTAAGATTTCATCTTGCAGTTCAGCTGCACGGCCCACAATCCAACGGTCAAGCTCAACCATGTCTTCAATAGCAACTTGATCTGTTTTTGGATCAAAACCACTTAAGTTCGCAAGTAAATAACGGCTCGTATTACGAATACGACGATAACGGTCTGCTGAACGTTTAAAGATTTCATCAGATACAGTCATTTCAGCTGTAAAGTCAGTTGATGCAACCCATAAGCGTAAGATGTCAGCACCTAGTTTGTTCATCACATTTTGTGGTGAAATTACGTTGCCTAATGACTTAGACATCTTACGGCCATTTTCATCAACCGTGAAACCATGTGTTAGCACTTGCTTGTATGGCGCATGACCATTGATAGCAACCGATGTCATCATTGACGACATAAACCAACCACGGTGTTGATCAGAACCTTCTAGGTAAAGATCAGCAGGACCGGTTAAATCTTCACGTGCATCAACCACACACGCGTGAGTCACACCTGAGTCAAACCATACATCCAGCGTATCTTGAACTTTCATGTATTGCTCAGCGTCATCGCCAAGCAAAGTAGCTGGGTCTAAGTCATACCAAGCTTGAATACCTGACTTTTCAACTAATTTCGCCGCTTCTTCGATAAGTTCTTGTGTATTCGGGTGAAGCGCACCAGTGTCTTTATCAACGAATAATGCAATTGGCACACCCCATGTACGTTGACGTGAAATACACCAATCAGGACGGCCTTCAACCATGTTTGCAATGCGGCTCTCGCCCCACTCAGGTAACCACTCAGTCTTTTTGATTTCGTTTAATGAATCTTGACGAAGGTTAGCTTGGTCCATACTGACGAACCACTGTGGCGTAGCACGGAAGATAATAGGTGTTTTATGACGCCAGCAATGTGGGTAGCTGTGCGTAAGCGCATGATGATGCAATAACGCATTGTTTTCAGTTAATACTTCAATAACGCTCGCATTCGCTTTAAATACGTGCTGACCTGCAAACATTGGTGTGTCAGGTAAATAAACACCGTTAGCACCAACAGGGTTAGCTACTTCTAAACCATAAGCAAGACCTGCCGCGAAATCTTCTTGACCGTGACCTGGTGCAGTATGAACAACACCAGTACCAGAATCAGTCGTTACGTGATCAGCCACAATCACAGGCACTGTGAAGTCATAGAACGGGTGAGCAACCTGTAAGTTCTCAAGTGCAGCACCTTTTACATAACCGAGTACGTGGTAATGTTTGAAGCCATAACGGTCCATAGCATCTTTAACTAGCTCAGAACCTAAAATTAGACGTTGCTGTGCACCTTCGTCATCAATTTGAACAAGGGCATACTCAAGCTTTTCGTGAACGGCTACTGCACGGTTAGCTGGTAATGTCCACGGTGTTGTCGTCCAGATAACAGTACTAACTGCACCGGTACCTTCATGGCCTTCAGCAAGTTCAAACGCATTGATTACAGCATCTTGATCAGCAAACTGAAAACGTACATCGATTGCTGGAGACTGTTTATCTTGGTATTCAACTTCTGCTTCAGCAAGTGCTGAACCACAATCTGTACACCAGTGAACAGGCTTAGCACCTTTGTGTAAGTGACCATTTTTAATGATGCGACCAAGCACGCGAATTGCGTTCGCTTCAAAGTCAAAGTTCATTGTTAAGTAAGGCTTGTCCCAGTCACCAAATACACCAAGACGTTTAAAGTCTGTTTTTTGACCCTCGACTTGTTTTTTAGCGTATGCGCGACATTTTTCACGGAACTCAGCAGCAGACACTTTCACGCCTGGCTTGCCTACTTTCTTTTCAACCATTAATTCAATTGGTAAACCGTGACAGTCCCAACCCGGCACGTAAGGTGCGTCGAAGTCAGACAAGGTTTTTGACTTAACAATAATATCTTTAAGAATTTTGTTTACCGAGTGGCCTAAATGGATATCACCGTTTGCATACGGAGGGCCGTCATGCAAAATGAAGGTTTTTTTACCTTTTTTAGCGCTGCGAATTTGACCGTAAAGATCGTCTTCATACCATGTCTTAAGCATCTTTGGTTCACGTTGTGCCAAATTGCCGCGCATTGGAAACGCTGTTTCCGGTAAATTCAAAGTATGTTTGTAGTCGCTCATTAATCCTACTTTCCGTATCGGCTACCTAATTTAAACCAAAACACTGCTTAGCGGCGGTTACATCATCTGCAATCTGCGCCGTCAGTTGTGTTAATGTCTCGAATTTTTTCTCATCGCGAAGCTTTTTAATTAGCTCCACGTGCATAAATTGTCCGTAAATGTCTTGCGCAAAGTCGAAAAGATGAACCTCTAACAATGCGCGTGTCCCATTAAATGTGGGTTTGTTGCCAATATTTGCAACCCCATATAATTCTTTATCACCCACTTTTGCTCTTACCGCAAATACCCCATTTACTGGGCATACTTGGCGTTTTAGCGCTATGTTGGCCGTTCTGAACCCTAATTCACGACCTTTCGCCCAGCCATGAATAACACGCCCAGAAATCGCATAGCCATGACCTAACATGGTTTTTGCATCTTCCAATTGCCCTGCAGCAAGTGCATGGCGAATAAGGGTACTACTCACTCTATCATTGAGTCTGCGAAAACTTGCAGTACTTTTCACATCCATGTTCAGCTCAGCGCCCATGGTTTTTAGTAACGCAAAATCGCCACGACGACGTTTGCCAAAACAAAAGTCATCACCAACAGTTAATGCTTTAACGCCTAGCTTTTCAACCAGTACTTGGCTGACAAACTGTTCTGCTTCCATGTTGGCAAATTGCTGATTGAAGCTAATACAAATCACTCGTTCCACGCCTAATTTAGCAAGCAAACTGAGCTTATCACGTAGTCGAGTTAAACGCGCGGGTGCATTATCTTCGGCAAAAAACTCTTGTGGCTGAGGCTCAAATAACATCACGGTACTTGGCAATTGATGCTTTTCTGCGTCTTGCAGCAAGCCTTTAATCACTTCTGCATGACCTAAGTGCACACCATCAAAATTACCAATGGTCAACACACAGCCATAATGCTGCGCGCGAATATTGTGAATACCTCTAATTAACTCCATGCCACCTTTTTGCCTTTATCAGCGAGCCCAAAACATTGATATCGGGCTTGAAGCGCCGATTATAATCTTTTTTTTAGTTTGATTCAGTAGTTGCAACACTTTTTATCGTATTTAGTCGCACACCTAGAATGAATAAGGCCGCAAAGTAAACAAAAACCGCCAGCACTAATAATCCACTCAACAGCAGCACTTGCTCAGTAAAGTGCCATGCTTTCCAGGCAAATTGCTGGCCCACATACCATACAGATGCGGCCATTAATAAACTTGAAAACAAACACTTAAAGGTGAAACCAAGGCTCATCGCAGAAAACTGATAAACGCCTTCTTTACGTAGTTGATGATACAACAAATAGGCATTACAACTGGCCGACATCGCGGTTGCTAACGCTAACCCCAAATAGCCAATAAATGGAGCTAGCATAATGTTAAACACCATATTTAACACCAGTGTTTTAATACCAATTTTTACGGGGGTTTTAGTATCTTGACGCGAATAAAAGCCCGGTGCTAACACCTTGATTAACATAAAGCTAACCAGTCCAACTGAGTAGGCCATGACACCGTAACTTACCGCTTTTACATGATCAATTTCACCGTCCTGAAATGCACCATGATCAAATAAAACCGTAATAATGAGCGGGCTTATCACCATTAAACCAAACATAGCAGGCAAGCCTAAGAAAATAACAAATCTCACCCCCCAATCCAGGGTTAGCTGAAAATCTTTTGTGCTTTTAGTGCTATGTAGCTTAGACAATGCGGGTAAAATTACCGTCGCGATACCGATACCGAATAAGCCAAGAGGAAACTCAATTAAACGGTCTGAGTAGTAAAGCCACGCGATAGAGCCGGTCATCAACATTGAGGCAATCATGGTGTCGAGCAACAGGTTTATTTGACTGATAGACACGCCAAACAAGGCTGGTAGCATGAGTTTTCGCACTTTTTTAACGTTTTCATCTTGCCAGCCCCATTTTGGGCGGCTCAGCATACGGGCACGGTACAAAAATGGCAACTGAAACAGTAACTGCACTACCCCCCCAACAAATACGCCAATGGCAAGGGCATAAGCCCCAACTGAAAATTTATCGTGTAATAAAACTGCGCAGCTAATAATCGATATATTCAACAGTACAGGTGTAAACGCTGCAACAGCAAAGCGATTATAGACGTTCATGACCGCACCGCTCAGGGCAACCAAACTCACGAAGAATAAATAAGGGAAAGTCAGCTTTAACAGTGCACTGGCCAGTACGAACTTTTCGGCATTTTCGCCTCCTTGCCACCAATCAATAAACCAGCCTGTTCCAAATAAGGCCGCTATAACTGGAGAAGCAATAACTCCGAACAGGGTAACAATTAATAAAATAGTTCCTAACGTACCGGCTGCTTGAGCTACAAACAACCGGACTTTGTCATCGCCTTGTTGTTCTTTTATCTCAGATAAAACCGGCACAAATGCTTGGGCAAAGGCTCCTTCAGCAAATAAGCGTCTTAGGAAATTAGGAATTCGATTGGCAAATAAAAACACATCCGCAGCAGCACTGGCACCTAGGAGATTCGCCACAACCGCATCTCTTACTAACCCTAAAATACGCGAGATCATCGTCATTGCACTAACAATCATCCCAGAACGAAATAATCCTTTTGCCACCTTAAACCCATTATCAAAAAACTTCTAAGATGGGCGATTATGCCTAAAATATCTTTAAAGCACTAGGCTCGAACCCGACCCTTTGTTACAATGGCGATATTAACTGCTAAAGCGGCAAATTGATGTTCGTTATAAGGAGCAGTTTTTCTTGAGATGTCAAAATTTCGTTGACATTCATGATAAAAACAGGCATATTCCACGGCCTTTAAATTAAGCTTATTTTAAGATTGTTAGGAGCAAACCTTGGCTAACATCAAGTCTGCAAAAAAACGCGCTATTACGAGCGAAAAAAATCGTCAACATAACGCAAGCCGTCGTTCAATGATGCGTACTTACTTCAAAAAAGTAGTTGCTGCAATTGAAGCGGGCGACAAAGAAGCTGCACAAGCGGCATTCGCTGTTGCAACACCTATCCTAGACCGTTACGCAACTAAAGGTCTAATCCACAAGAACAAAGCAGCTCGTCATAAGAGCCGTTTAGCAGCTAAAATCAAAGCGCTATAATTTGTTTTTGATGAATACGAAAAAACCGGCTTTTGCCGGTTTTTTTTTGTTTGTAATTTAACAAGGCACTTTTCTAAATGCCCCAATAGTTAATTAGCTAGACAATTTCTAGTTCTGGGTAAAACTTTTTCAGCATTGCCGCAATTTTCTTAGGTGTAAACGGTTTTACTACAAATCCTTTAGCGCCCTTTTCAATTGCTTCTTTAACGTTTTCTACTGTTGAATGAGCCGAAACCATCACGACATTCGCTTCGGGCGAAATTTCATTTATTTGCGTGATAATCTCTTTACCATCTCCATCGGGTAATTCAATATCTAGAAAAATTATATTGAACTCTTTCTCTTTACATGCGCTTAAACACTGTGCGGCTGTAGAAGCTTCACGTACATTATCGATACCAAGGTGCATTAATGTTTGATTTAGAAAACTGCGGACCGTACCTACGTCGTCCACAATTAGAATTGAAAGCTGCGTATCCATACTATTCCTCTTAAACTATGAAGATAAACACTCATTGCACTGTAGAGTGTAACGCATTTAAGCTATGAGTGATTTGAATTTGACTATTATATCAAAAACTTCGTTATAATCTCATTATAGAGACCTATATTTAAAAGGCCAGATAAGCTTTATGTCTAATAAAATAAAAAAACAATCTTTACTTGGTAAAGCTCCTGCACGAAAGAAACCAACACAAGCAAAGCGCCAAAGACCAGTAAACCAACAACAAGCGCGCGCACAAGCTGCTCAGCACAGTGCTCCTGAAGTAGAACTTAAGAAAAGCAAAACACGGTGGTATGCACTCGCAGCAGTTGTATTAATTCTGCTAATTACGCCAAAACCCGTGTTAATCACTTACGAAAAGCTAGGTATGGTCTCACAAAGTATATTTTGGCCCGGGGTTTTTGGTTATGGTGCAAACTTATTTGATTCTACTCTTAGCCCCCGTGCAGACCTAAGCCGCAACATTATTTACCTGTGCCAAGATAAGCGTAAACCAGACACCTGTCAGAAGTACCGAGTTACAGAACAAAATGGATTTTTTGCAGCGATGAAAAAACTGATAATGGATTAAAAAATCTAATCCGAAAATTTAAAATTACTTGGTTGAAAGCTGTGTAAAAGATCACCATAATGGCGCTCCTTTTTCAACACAGACACGATCAGATACGACCATGCTAAACGAGCTAGATTGGCTTTTAAACTTAACGTTACTTGCACTAGGACTAGGTGCATTTTTTATTAACCAGCTAACATTACTGCGTTTTGCAGCGATTAGCGCGTGTAGTTTATTATTTTTATCGTTTAGTTTAGATCTGATGTCATCAAGCGTAATATCAAACATGAGCTTGGTGTTGATCAACACATTTTATTTATTCAAGGTCTACACATTTGGCCAGTTGAATATTAATCAAGGTTAATCTTCCCCTAAGATAAATTGATAGAATAGGCTATATCATCTATCAGCATTTATGCCCAAGCAGTCCCCTGCTTGGGCTTTTTTTTACTTACAAAATGGTTGAACTGAGATACCATAAACGGCGTATATATACCCAAGCCACCTCAAGATGCAGAATTCAGCGTTTCACAGGTGCTTAATATCAAGGCGTTACTTTGCAAGAATGGTGGTCCCTTTTAAGAAGTAACAACGATGAGAGTAAGTGCCTGTGAAACGCCCAGAGGGTTGGTTTAAAAGCGATTTATACTGCGTTATTGATTTTAACAATAGAACCACTATTATTTGCAATCAATGCCTTGCCTAAATCGCTTTTAATTCCAACTGAAACTCGCACCTTGAGGTGGTTTGGGTATAATTAATTTGGAGGTACCTTATGTCATTAAACGACTTCGACTTATTTCTCTCATCTATGGAAGACGTAAAACCTCTTAAGCATGACACTGTTCAATTTGATTCCACCAAGCAAGGCCCTTCTTTAGCGCAACAAGAAAAACGTAAAGCAGCTGAGTGTGATTTAGCAATTGATGAAAACTATTTGCGCAGCGAGTTCGTCGAGCTGTTAGATCCTCATGCCATATTGGCATTTAAAAAAGATGGCGTACAAGGCCAAGTATATAAAAACTTACGTTTAGCTAAATATCAACTCGATGCCACGCTTGATTTGCATGGTCAGCCTCTTCAACGTGCACGTAGTACGTTATTTAATTTTATCGATGACTGTCATAAACGAAATATTCGTGTCGTACTTATTCGCCATGGGATTGGTATCAAAAATAAATCACAGCCAGGTATTTTAAAGAGCTATACCAATAAGTGGCTGCAAGAAATTCCAGCGGTTTTAGCCTTTCACAGTGCTCTTAAGCATCATGGTGGTAGTGGTGCAACGTATGTGATGATTAAAAAATCTGACGAGAAGAAACACGAGAACAGAGAAATCCACTCAAAAAGAAGTTAGTTGAATAAGCGATTAAAGTGCAGCATCTAAACGTGCTGCACTCGATGAGCATGCTGTGTGGTTATGATTGACTAACTTCAATGTCCTGAACTGGTTGCTCCGATGCATTAGCTTGGTTAAACCATGCTGACACACCTAAAACGATAACTGACACGACGACCAGACTAAATTTAGCTCCACTTTGATTAGATTTCATAACGCCTCTTTTATTATTGTTTTTTTATTGAGCAACTCCAGAATAGCAAAATTACAGATGTTAACAAGACGTTTATTAAACAAATTTACAATGTGTCAATAACCTTTTGTTCTATCAACCTGATTTATTAGCTCTTTACCTTCAGTTAATCTTTTAGCATTACCTGCAATTTGCAACGAGACAGACTCTAAATCTGAAATTGCAGCACAGTGAGGCGTTAAGGTCACCTTTTGATGAGACCAGTAAGGGTGCGCCTGAGGTAAAGGCTCTTCGCTGAATACATCAAGGGTGGCGCCACGTAATTGCTCACTATTAAGTGCCTCGAGTAAATCTTCATCGACAACATGTTTGCCTCTGGCAACATTAATTAGCACCGCATGGCTTTGTAGTTTACCCAGCAGTGATTTATTGATAATGCCCTGAGTGTGTTGGTTAAGTGGTAGTAAGCACACGAGATAATCAATTTGACCAAGCATGTCATCTAACCCCTGCTGTGAGTAATAGGTGCTTACTTCAACGTCGTGTTTTTCACTATTAGACCAAGCACTCACTTGAAAACCATTTGCGAGTAAACGCTTTGCACAGGCTTTGCCTAGTTCACCGTAACCTAAGATACCCACATGTTGATGTGAATACGCTCGCTTTGGCTTCCAAGTACCCGCTGATTGTTTTAAATAATATTCTTTGAGTCTCAGCTTGTGCGCCAATACATGACCCAATACATACTCTGCCATATCATTAGCAAGGTTATCATCAACAATTCTAACAACAGGAACATGCGCTGCTATCTTTGTTAAGTCGATGCTATCAACGCCTGCACCAAATGAAGAAACTGCTTTTAAATTTACCAGCTTAGGCCATAAATCAGCGGGCGCATTCCAGGCCAGTACAAACTCTACGGCTTCGTAGTCTGTGCACTCAGACCAAAGCTGTACGTCAATCTCTGGTAATAACGCTTGTAATCGGGCAATTAATTGGCTGCAATCTCGGCCTGTTACAGCTACAAGTAAAATCATTGTCTTCTCCATTTTAGCCTCGAACACGAAGCGCTCTTTAAAAAGTCACACAACTGCAACCTAACTGTCACAGCGAACTCTTACCCTAACCTCATCGCTAAATGCGTTTATGTTTGAGGTTTGTATGATCAGTGTTGATAAAGTAATAGAAGCAAATTTACCACAATTAGAAAATTCGCCAAAAGTAAAAGGTTTAGTAAAGAAAGGCCTAGGTTATTTATTACATGAGCAAGAGTTTGTTGCCTTTGGTGATGCATACCCACACTTACAAGGGCTTGAATTTGTAGAGCAAGTGCTTGATGAGCTTGACTTTGACACGCGCTACAAGCCAAAACAAATGGAACATATACCAAGTGAAGGTAATGTCGTTATTGTCGCTAACCACCCTATCGGCTCTCTTGATGCATTAGCGCTGATAAAAGTCTTATCAAGTGTACGCCCCGACTTAAAAGTCGTTGCAAACCGCATGCTGATGTCAATCACTCCGATGCACTCGTTACTCCTTCCCGTTGATAACCTCTCTGGTACGAGTAAAAAGAAAGAACTCGCTAATATCCAGCAACACTTAAAATCAGACGGTGCATTATTAATCTTTCCTGCAGGTGAGGTATCGCGCTTAAGTCCAACGGGCATTAAAGACTGTAAGTGGAACAGCGGTTTTTTACGTATGGCAAAAAAAGCCAACGCACCTATTTTGCCTATTTACATCAAAGCGAAAAACAGCCCGTTATTCTACGGCACCTCAATGATCTACAAACCCTTAGCCAGTTTGTTATTAGTCAAAGAGATGTTCAAACAACGACAAAAATCATTAGAGTTTGAAATTGGCGCGTCCATCCCACCTGAGTCATATTTAATCGAAAATTTAAAAGATAAAGAAATAGCTCAGTTGATAAGAAAACAACTGTATCGACTTATCACAAAAAAACCTCTGCCGTTAAAAACGCAAACCCCCATTGCCAGTCCTGAAGCAACGAAAGACCTTAAAAAAGCCATTGAAGAGTGTGAGCTATTAGGTGAAACCTCTGATGGTATGAAAATTTATTTATATCAATACTGTGGTAGCTCACCGATTTTCCGTGAACTAGGACGACTTCGTGAAATTGCGTTTCGGGCAGTCGGTGAAGGCAGTGGTAAACGCCGTGATATAGATAAATACGACATGGATTATCAACACCTCGTTCTGTGGGATGCTAAGCAACTTGAACTAGTCGGCGCATACCGACTTGCCTGCGCACAAGACATTATAGAAAAACATGGCCGCAAAGGTTTATATACTGACAGCCTATTTAGCTACAGCGATGATATGGCGCCGTATTTTGAAAAGGGCATTGAGCTCGGTCGCAGCTTTGTGCAACCCAAATACTGGGGTAGAAAGAGCCTAGACTATTTGTGGTTTGGCATTGGCGCATTTGTGAACCGGTACCCGCAATACCGCTATTTGTTTGGCGCAGTTAGCGTATCTAACGCGCTCCCCGAGCAAGCTAAATCGCTATTGGTTCACTATTACCAGCATTATTATGGTGCTAAAAAAGTGTTAGCTATCCCCAATAATGAATATCGCCATACCGAATCACAAAAAGAACAATGTGCTCAGTTATTTGCTGGGGATGATATTAAAGAAGATTTTGTTGAACTTAAGCATGTGCTTGCCAATATTGGTGCGCAAGTCCCAACCTTATTCAAACAATACACAGAGCTTTGCGAGCCAGGAGGCGTACAGTTTTTAAGTTTTAGCATCGACCCTGAGTTCAATAATTGCATTGATGGATTAGTGCTTGTCGACTTAGATAAAGTAAAAGCGAGTAAAGCCAAACGATACTTAGGGCAGCCACGCGAATAGTCGTTAAAAATAGCTTAAAAAAGTCGGCATATTCGCCGACTTTTTCTTTTTAATTAAAGATATTTCTAAGCGCAGCTAAGTATATTTGCTCAATAGTTTTTAAATCTGCGATAGGAACATGCTCATTAACTTGATGAATGGTATGGTTTCGCACACCACATTCAATCACTTGCGTGTGCTCATTGGCAAAAAATCGCCCATCTGATGTGCCACCACTGGTACTAAGCATAGGGAAGCTGCCTGTTACTTCATGCACGGCTTGTTCAAGCTGCTGCAACAAGCAATTGCTCGCCTGATGCAAGGTATAAAATGATTCGCACGGACGCTCCCAAACAAGCGTTAGCCGCAATGCTAAATCTGCCAATGCAAACTGAATTTCTTCTTTAACGTCTTTACTTTTGTAGCCATGACTATAACGTACGTTAAACGTGATCTCACATTGAGCAGGCACAAGATTATCGACCACATTGGCTATATTAATGCCGGTCACTTGCAGTGTTGTTGCCGAGCTTGTTTCATCTTTGTGCCAGCTAATTGCCGTTAAGCGCTTTACGACCTCTGCACTTAAATGTGCAGCGTTTATGGTGTTTTCAGGGTAGGCAACATGCCCTGCTTTACCTTGAATAGATAATCGAGCAGACAACGCGCCTCGCCTGCCATTTTTAATGGTATCACCCACATGCTGATGACTCGTCGGCTCGCCAACTAGGCAACCATCAAGCACAACACCTTGTTTGGCTAGACGCTCAGCAATTAACAAGGATCCGTATTCAGCTTCGCCCTCTTCATCTGAGGTTATTAACCAGTAAAATGTGCCGCCTTTATTGCTATTTTGCGCTAAAAAACGTTTTGTTGCGCAAAGCATCGCAGCAACACCGCCTTTCATATCTGCTGCGCCACGGCCATAGACACTGCCATCGACTATCTCGCCACTAAAAGGATCAACTCGCCAATCACCTTCTGCAGCAGGGACCACATCAATATGGCCAGAAAAAGCAACGATAGGGCCTTCACCAAAGGTGATTTTAGCAATTAAATTAGTAACATGATTAAAGCTAAATACCTCACAATCAAAGCCGAGCTGGCTTAAGTTACCTTCAAGCCAATCAATTGCACCAGCTTGAGCGGGCGTTACCGATTTAAATCGGAGCAAGGTTTGTAATGTTTCAACCACCTCAGATTGCACCGACTGGTGCGTTACTAACTCTGCATTTGATATCAAACTCATAATAACCCTAATCAGTTAGAAAGCTTAGGTTATTACAACGAGAGATTATGACCGCAGTGTGAAACTTAAATTAATGATTTCCTTCTTCAATAAGGGTTTCTTGAGTTACCTTGGCAATGTCTTTGTCTTCTTTGGTTAATTGTGTTCGTTGCCAACGACCAGCTGCGAACCAAAGATAAGTAATGATTGCCACAAGTACATTGGTGATAGCAAAGGAATACCATATGCCCTGTGGTCCCAGTGAAGTATGCTTAGACAAAATATACGCGGCAGGAAATTGAATAACACATTGTGAAAGCAGTGACACAACCATCGCATTTAGCATGTTGCCTGAAGCCCTAAATGCAGCGACTACACAAAGCTGCACGCCTATTCCGCCCCAAGTTAAGCACATAACCCGAATGAACTCTGCACCACCCGCTATCACAGACTCATCATCAGGAATGAAAAAGGCCACCAAGTATTCAGCAAACAGATAAGCAACAACACCCACTATTGTCAGGCCCAGCAGTCCCCAAAGTGAGGCTAATCGAGTTATTTGTGCTGCACGCTGTGGATTTCCCGCCCCCATGTTTTGACCAACCAAAGTCGAAACAGCCATTGAAAGACCCATTGCCGGGATCATCACCATTTGTAAAATATTAGATCCAACACCATAAGAGGCAATCGTGTGCGTACCAAAGCTAGCTACCAAAAACGACATAATAATTAAACCAAAGGCTCGCGCAGAGAGTTCAACCGAGCCAGGCGCTCCTAAAAAGAAGGCTTGCTTCATATACTGCCAGTCTGGTTTAAAACTAGAGAGTTTAAGTTGAATGCCGTGACGCCCTCGCAAAAACACCCATACCCCGATTGCAGCCGCTAAGCTTTGCGTGATAAGTGTGGCTAGTGCAGCGCCCATTACGCCAAAACCCGAAAAGTCACCAAAACCAAAAATCAGTAAGGGGTCAAGCACAAAATTGAGTAACACAGTACCGCTTACAATATAGAGCGGCACCTTGGTTTGCCCGATACCACGCATTAAGGCTTGAAACATGGCATAAATAAATACAAACACAACGCCGATAAAAGATACATGCATAAATTTAAGGGCATCACCAAACACTTGATCTTCAACACCTAATAAAGTCAAAAAATATGGTGAAAGCATATAGCCTATTAAGCCAAGTATGGTTGCGGTAATTGTCACCATTAACATAGTTTGGGCAGCAACGTGATTAACCTTATCTTGCTGACCCGCTCCCATGTATTGAGCGGATAAAATAGCGCCCGCCATTGCCAACCCAGAGCCAATAGCAATCACTAAAAAAGTGACTGGCATACTGACAGAAACGGCAGCTACTTGCTCTGCCCCTAAGCGGCCTACCCAAAATGCATCGGTCAGTTGATAAGCCGACTGCAAAATATTGATTAAGATGATCGGGATACCTAATTTAAGTAGCGCTTTTGAAATCGAGCCATGAAGAAATAAGTGCTGAGGATCAGCCATGCAAAACACCTAATAAGCAAATAACACCGTTAGTTTACCAGCCGCAACTGAATATAGAGTCAATAAGAGTCAATCTTTTTTTGATCTTCCCATTTAAAAACTTAATCTAAATCAAAAAATGGCTTCACCTAGTTCAAACATTTTTGAAACTTTGATCTAGAACAGGTTTTGTCCGCTGCAACTTAGTAATAATAGCCTCAACCAAATAAGACAAGTAGTTCGCGGAGAACAACATGAAAACTAAATTAAGCATTGCATTACTTACTTCACTATTAGCACTCTCTCCTGTTGCAAACGCAAACTTAAGCGTGAATGTAGGTGCAATTAATGTAAACCCTGATAACGACAGCTCAAAAATCAATGAAGCGCCAACGTTAGGACTTCGTGGCGATGACAATACCCAATTAGGTATTACGATTGATTACTCTTTTAATGACAACTGGGTTCTTGAATTAGTTGCAGCGACACCATTTAGCCATGATGTTCAAGGAACTGGTGGCTTAGCGGGCAATAAAATTGCCGATATTAAACAATTACCACCATCACTAATCGCCCAGTACCACTTCTTAGACTCAACTTATAAGTTCCGTCCTTTTGTGGGTGTAGGTATTAACTATACAACCTTCTTTGATGAGAAACCTTCTGCGGCTTTAAAAGCAACATTAGGTACTGACGATGTAGAAGTGAAACTAGATGATTCATTTGGCTTTGCAGCTCAAGCTGGTTTTAACTACATGATGAGTGAAAACTGGGGCCTACATGGCATGGTTTCACTAATCGACATCGATACAGACGCAACAGTTTATGCTGACGGCGCAAAGGCATTAACTTCAACGGTAGAAATTGACCCAGTTGTTGCTATGTTCGGTGTTAAATACAAATTCTAACTTTCATTTTGTGAAAGCCCATACGCACAAAAAGGCCATTTAATGGCCTTTTTTTTCATCTTCATTTAGTCGATTACAAATTTATTCTTTAACTCTGGCATCATATTTGTTAAACCCTAGTAAACAAATTATATTTTTGAAAAAAAACATTTTTTTGAGCTAAACTTCAATTTAAGACGTATTTATTTTGCTAAATTTCAACGGACTAAGAAATATCTGAATTTTCAGAGTCAGCGGTTATTGTTCCCAATAACCAACAAAGATACAATACAGCAATAATAATATTGACCTATACAATGTAAAAAAAATGATAACGAGGCTTGCCTTTTGAAAAAGATTATCAACTATTTACTTATAATTTCATGTTTAACCTTAACAGCATGTAAAGTGAAAGACCCTGATGAAGATAAGCCGCAAGAGCAAAAGCAAGATTCCATCAGTGCTAGAGAAACTTTACTTGCTGGTAAGGCTGATTTATCCCTATCAGTGGTGGATGAGAGTAAAGCCAATTTAAGTAATGTTGTCATAAAAGTCGCAGGACAAAGCTACACATCAGATGCCAATGGCAAAGTTAACATTAGCGATTTGCCTTATGGTAACCATGCCTTAATGGTGCAACAAAACGGTTACTTTGCAAAAGCAGGGGTTATCGTTAATCAACCAAATTATGCAACTTCTCAAGTACAATTAGAAACAAAAGCTCAAAACAGTAAAAGCCTGATTTTTGCTGGAGATACTATGTTTGGACGCCGTTATTTAGATCCAAGCTTATCGACTATGGGAACAAACATCCCCGATGTTAAAAATGCACTTATTCGCCCTGAAACAGCTGGGGCAGATAGTGTTGCAATTACTGCCGATGTTGCTGAGCTATTTTTAAATGCAGACTTTGCTTCCGTTAACTTTGAATCACCAGTAACAAGCAACCCTAGTGCCGTTCATCCAACAAAAGAGTTTAGCTTTTTTTCTTTACCTGATTCACTCCAAGGACTTTCAGCCATAGGCGTTGACTATTTGGGGCTCGGTAATAACCATGTGTATGACTATTTACAATCGGGTCTTGAAGACACACTTATAGAAGTTGCAAATGCAGGGTTCTTACACAGTGGTGCTGGAATAAATGACACTGACGCTCTTGCACCTGTGAATGCTAGTCTTGGGGACATTAACTTAACACTTTTTGCTGCAACCTCTATCACTGGAGATGAGCATGAATTTAATTATGTTGCAGAGCAGAGTAAAGGAGGAGCGGCAGATCTTACCAATGCAAATGCAGTAAATGATACTCTACAAGCGCTTGATACTAATAATTTTATAATTGCACAAATGCATGGCGGTGATGAATATAGTTACTCGCCAACAAGTTATATAGACGGTCGGTTCCAAGCTCTTTCTTCGCAAAATACTGATTTATTAATAGCTCATCACCCTCACGTTGCTCAGGGTTTTGCTGTTTATAATGATATTCCTGCAGTACTCGGCTTAGGTAACTTTGTGTTTGATCAACCTAGATTAGACACTCTATTAGGTGTTGCGGTGATGATTGACCTAAACGCAGACACACAAACAGTAAATCGTGCCTTTGCTTACCCTATTTACATTGAAGACTACAAGCCTCGTTTTACCACTGGCTTTTTAAGTAACTATTTAGTGCGCCGTCTAGCAGAGTTCTCAGATGACTCGGTAACGTTAATACCGCGTGACAATTATGCTGAAGTATATTTCTCTAAAGACCAAGCAACAAAGCGTACTTCACAAGTGACCGTTACACTCGATAGCAGCAGTGACATAATTGACTTACGTCAATATGCACCATCATCCGCTGCATACTTGTCTAATATTGAAGTGACTAGTGGTGAGCTTAGCAATAGCATTTTAGGCCGAGACATCATGGTATTCGGCGATTTCGAAGACTGGGATAACGACTCAGAAGCTTTTGAGGTAAGTCGCTGGGATCATACTAGTGATAGCGTTTTTCCTTGCACCGATAAACCCTACGCTGGGATTCAAGCTCTTTGCTCTAGCCGCGATGAGTTTGACAATACCCCTTCAATCATTCCTTTTAGACACACTATGCGAGTGATGGAATTGATTGACGAAAATGGGGCGCCATTATTGAGTAAAGATTTCTCATTATATGGCTACTTACAATCTGAGAATGGTGGCAAGCTAGAAAGCTTGTTAACTTATACAACCGAAATTGATGATCTTACTTTTTCGGAAAATGAAGTTGTTATCAGCAACGGAGGTGATAACTCGTGGCAAGTATTTAGCCATGATTTCAGCTTACCTTCTGACGACTTTACCCTTGGCCCAAAAAACTTACCGCCTCGTGGTATTAAGCTTCAATTTAGACAATATGCGCCAAGTAATGGCGAAGCAATAACGCGCTTAGACAATATCGCGATGATCACTTGGCAAAACCCAATCAGTCTTGAAAATAAGCAATGGCAAACCAGTAAAATGCATGGATTTGACTTTTTAAAAGTCTCTGCAAGTAATGATACGAGTATAAAGCTCACTTTCACTTTACTTGACTAAGGAGGAGCAGTGGCTGTATTTCAACAATTGTTACGATTGAGGCACCAACGTGCGTTTTGGTTAACAGTTAGCTTATTTGCGATTGTAATGTTCAGCAATTTACTGAACCTATTTCAGGCAAGTAATGCTTTTTTATACCAAGCACTTGAGCCATTAGGTCAAACACAGCAAACTAATATCGTATTAGTCAACAGTGATAATTTGAGCAATAATCACCAGCAGCTGGTAAGTAAACTTCATGATTATAAACCAAAAGCGATTATTGTCTTAGCCGATGAACCTTTGCAGCCCTTACCGATAGACAATGTATTCTATCCGTACTCAAACAAAAGCTATTGTGTCCCTCATGTAATTGCTTGGGCAACCTATCAGATTCAAATTCCTTCTCAAGAGGGTTTGAATTGCATAAGTATTTGGCAAGAAATATTTGATTATGAAAATAATCAAATAGCCTTGATTGACTTTAAGCTCGCCGTGGCCGCTTTACCAAAATTTAGTGCTCAAAGAGTGCTTAACTTTGATGTTATGAGTGAACAATTAGAAAATAAAGTCATCATTGTGGGTCAAAAAGCTTCCTCATTTAACGTGCAAATACACGCGCCAAAACTTAACGGCTTACATGACCCACTATTACTCACGGCTTACATGGCTGACAGTATTGATAAGAACACTGTAGTAACACTGCTAAAACCAACCTACTCTATTGTTATTGAATTAATTTTAGTGGTGGTTCTGCTTTTTAGTTTTCAGAAACTATCACTCTTTTACTCATTTTTCATTGCCTTCATGAGTATTTTTGTCTGGTGCACAATTGGTTATTTTTTCGTTGAATCAATGCAGATTTATATCCCAATAGGCCAGTACATTATACTTACCTTTATCACCCTTCTCTGGATCCTAGTTGTCCGCAAAGTAACAGAGGATGCAGAGCTTAATGTTGTGGTAAATAATATCCAACAAAAGATGATGGGACGCTTCATACCACAAAGCTTTATAGATCAAGCTTCGCCTTGGGACCCTATTATTCAGTTAATTAGTCAACAATTAGACTTAGAGAAATCAATTTTCCTTGCTCGCAAAGAAGATGATCACCGAGTTGTAGAAATTCGTGCAATGAATTGTAATTTAGATGACATACAAGAAATGCGCAGAGATTATCAACGAACGCCCTACAGTAATGCGTTAAAGTCATTGGGGATAGTGCAAATAACTCGACCTTTTTTTAAACATGTTAGTGCGAATGAAATTGAATTTATGGTACCGCTTGTTTATGCCGGTGATGTACGCGGTTTCTGGGCACTTTCAGTGATCCCAAATACGCAGTTCAATCAACAAGCCTTTGAAAAGAATGTTAATAGATTTGCTGCTCAAGTCGCTGAATTGCTATTCCATTACCATATTTTTAAAGCCACTGAGAGAAAAAATAAAACTCTAATTAACCAACTACTTAACTTGAGACTGCATGAGCCTACGAGCCAGCGAGTTAAGCGCTCTATTGATGAAATGGAGCAAAAAATGACAACTTTAGAAATGGTATTCAGCCACACTCGTTCTGCTAATATTTTGTTTAACTTATTTGGCCAAGTTATTCAGACGAATGCCGCATTAGAGCAATTTGCAAAACAACATCAAATTGCTGTCTTTGAGATGACTGCATTAGATCTATTATGCCGCTGTTGCAAACTGGATACTGAGGTTGCCAAAGGCAAACTTCGTTATGTGACGTTAAACAAAGCTGAGATAAGTTTACCTGCCAAACTTAATAACCGAAACTATACGCTAAGTATTAAAGCACTGAACACCGACAGTTCGCAAACTGCCTCAGGCGAACCATTTCAAGTATCAGGTATCTTATTTGAATTTATTGATAACCATGCTGTCATAGACGAGCAAGAAGCCACTAAAGAGGACCAAAGTTAATGGACTTTGTACTCGCGCTTTTTCCTGCAGGCACAGGCTTAGGCCAGTCTGTTATTACTACCGTATGGGTAGGTACTGCGGTCGTCTGCTTGTTAAATTTGCGTTTTGGTTTCCCTCTGACGGGGCTTGTTGTACCAGGCTACCTAGTCCCTTTACTGATTATTAGCCCAACCTCAGCTGCGGTTATTATTATCGAGGCAATCGTTGTTTATGCATTAATGCGCTTTAGTGCTCATTATATGATGGAAAAGTTTGGCTATGGAGAAATGTTTGGGCGGGATCGCTTTTTCGCCATAATCTTGCTTAGTATTCTTGTGCGTGTCTGCATGGACACATTGTTTTGGCCTTTAATTGCCGCTCAGTTAAGCCAATGGGATATTACTTTTGATTATGCATCTCAGCTTTATTCTTTAGGCCTTATTATTATCGCACTAACAGCGAACGTGATGTGGAACGGAGGGTTTAAGTACGGGCTTAAAGTAACTTTCATTCAATTACTTATCACTTTCTTGCTAGTTCGTTTTGTCTTAATGCCTTTTACTAATTTTAGTATTGCTAATTTGGGCATTATGTACGAAGCCGTTGCCGCTTCAATCATCGCGGCACCAAAAGCATATATCATACTAGTCATCACTGCATTTATTGCTTCCAGAGCAAATATAAAGTACGGCTGGGAGTTCAATGGAATAATGCTACCGGCATTACTTGCACTGCAATTAACTCAGCCTTCAAAGCTTTTAACTTCTTTTATAGAAACGGCCGTTATTTTGATAATTGGTAGCTCATTGGTGCATTTTACTCGGCTAAGACATGCGAACATTGAGGGTGCCAGACTATTAATGTTCTTCTTCACTATAGGCTTTGTCTATAAGTTAATACTGAATTATGTCGTTGTTTGGTATTTTCCTACGCTCAAAGTGACAGACACATTTGCATTTGGCTACATGCTTGCAACTCTACTGGCACTAAAAATATATCAAAAGAATGCGCTTGGATTAGTAATCAGAGCAACATTTCAAACTTCGGTAATTGGCGGCATTTTCGCTATTACTGTAGGTTTCTTAGTGATGTTAGTGCCCTCTTTGCTGTCTAATCAGGATGTACATTCAGATATCGACAATCCACATGTCATCACCTTAAATCAACAAGTAAGCCAATATAAGAGCTACTTATACACAACTCGGACAGATAAAGTAACAGTCAGTAGTTATAAAGCTAACCAAGCAATTAATGATTTCAAGCATGCTGTTTACCAGTTAAATCAAGCACTTGAGAACAAGCAATCCATAGCAAAGTTTGGTTATTTATTTAGCGAGCTGGGTTTTTCGCTTGAAAGTGATGAGCAATATGTTTACTTGGTAGATACCTACGAAAGTCAGCAAAGAGGGCTATTTATTTTTAATAAAACGCCAAAGTCTCCTTTGTTGATAACTATTCCCTATCCAATTACAGAAAGTCTAGCGAGTGACTCTGCAAGCTTGATTTTTCAACATATGAATAATAAAGCAATGTTATTTGGCACTGCTAAAACGCCACAAAAGACGATTGCAACGGAAGATCAACAAAGCTTTTATTATCAAGCTTTCATTGACGCACTACAAAGTGACGAAATCTTACAAATTCGAGAAGCTAATCGCTTCACGGCAGCACTAGTTGAAAAGCCTTCTAATAAATTCGACAGCCAATATTGGATATATAGCCAACTACCAACTTCAATTAGCCAAAGAGACATTCACCAATTTATAGGCAGTGAGGCAACTTATTTTGGTGCAGCAACACAAAGCAGTTTGCCAACAGCGAATTACTCGGGCTCTATGCTTGAACTATTTTTAGATAGTGCTAACTATACTAATATTTTGGCTAACATTTATCGCGATAACTATAAGTACAATACCCCCCAAATTAGCGTTATCAATGAAGAAATAAATACTATTGTTGACGAGTTTGCTTATCAAATTAGTAAAAAAGGTAGTTTTGAGTATCAACCTCTATCAGAAAGCCAAATAGCGCTGTGGGAGTATGAAGTTTTAAAGCCACTCTATAAATTAATTACACAGATAGGTAATGCCCCACTGACAGAAGACAAGCTTAATCAGTTAAAGCAAATCAATGGCACAACCGAACTACTTAACTATCAATTGCAACTAATCAACAATAGCAGTGGTCGATATCTATTGTTAAGCCCACTTAAAAATAATGAAGCACGCTCACAAGGACAAGGGCTTTACGCTTTTAAATTGACTGCTCATGAAGCTATCACACTCAGTGTACCAAGGCCTTTATTTGAAAGTAATACGCTGAGTTTTGCAGCTGAATTATTCTCCGAGGCAAACACTGCCAATTTATTAATTGCGGGGGCTCACCCTTATGCGCACCCTAAAGCTAATGTACTTGGGGCTGATAATATTGACTCTTTATTTAATGTTATTCATCAAAGCTATTTGCGCTTTACAGCTAATCAGCCTAGTTTACACATTCAAATCCGCAGCCATAGCGCGCCGTCATGGGTACGCCCAAATGCAATTGCATTCTCAGCTACGCGCATCAGCGATGTGGCCTCGCCACTAATGAAACAAATCGACGGAAAACTGAATAACTTAGGGGTTGAATATCAAGTAGTATCAGGACAAAAATCAACGCGAGGTCTTGAAATAGGCAGCTCACCTCAATCAGGATACCAACAATTTAATAGCAATAGTGAGCTGGCAACATTATGGCTGGCATCAGACTTTAAAGAACAATTTTCAATCGACCAAAACAGCGTATTGCAACGATTATTGGCAATATCTACCAATACAAAGGTAAAAACTATAAATCTGGCTACCTTGTCGCCACTAAACTGGCAAGCAATCTCGACTAAAGAAAAGCAACGAATTCAAACTCTCGTTAAAAACTATATAGCTCATCAGCGTTTAACATCATTAAGCGGTTTCTGCGAGCAAATTAAAGACTGCTCTTTACACACCATTAAGCTTGAAAATGCAGACAAGTACGCGCTTATGATTAAGTACAATAACGATATTGTGGCAATCTACAATCCAACCAATAACCAGCTTATTGATCTGAGCTTATTTAATAGCATTATGGCTGGAGGCGCATATGTACTTAATTAAACGCCTACTTGCTATTTTAGCAATCACAATTGCTTTAGTGGCACTTTTTTATTTCTCACGAAAAATAATGGTATGGATCGACTCCGCTGAACCCATTGATGCGCGTACTAGTCAAGAAACACGTTCAAATGTACAGTGGCTTAGTAGTCAAAAGCCACTACAGTTTACGTTTTCAAATCAACGTACTCACTCACTACGCATTTTATCTAATGCCGTGTTTGATCAGTCAGTCGTACTTGATCAACCGGTTAATTATGCAATTAAATACGTGCTATATGATCAAGAAGGAGATGTCATTTTAGACAAGGTTTACCATCATGCATCTAAATTGGTTACAAACTCGCAAGAGCAACAAGTAAAACAAATAATTGAAAACAAACAATCATTGAACGTCGCATCTGGTCAATCTTTTTATTTACCTATTAAAGATTACCCTAATGCTGCGAGTCTCGATCTAACGCTTATCCCTGAACAAACTAACCTACAGGGTGTAGTTGTAAGGGTCCACGCTAAAACTCCTGAGCAAAGTATTGATCCGCTTAACAGCTGGCTAAAGCGTCCTTTAGAAAGACGCAGACGAGCAACTGATTACCTTACTATGGGAGAAAATACTTTAACTGATGGAGAGATTAGAAATGCGATGGCATTCTGGTGGCAAAAGATTGCACCACAGGGAATTCCTGACATAGATTTTAAATCAGACATATTGTATGAAAGTTTACCCTACAATGTAGTCACATATGACTTTAGTGAACAGCAACATGATCTAGGCTCTTATTTCACGAAACCGGGTCTTTGCGCGAGTATTCGCTTAGAGGAAACCGATAGCCTGATATTCAAAACAGACAAACAAGGGCTGCTTCCTTCGTTAATTTGGTATGACAAACTACAGTTTTCCCCTCCTTTACCTGTAAACTTTAGTGCAATAGACGAAGCTAATAGTTATCAAACTGAGCCACTTAATCCGGGCTTAGTCACAATCTGCAGCGAAGATAATTTATTAACGCAATGGCGAACATTATCTGGTAATGCAATCTTAACTAGTTACTCAGGCAGTTACTTGGCTAACAGCCAATCCTCTGTCAGTTTTGATATTGAATCGCAAAGCCATTTAAATATTGAAGTTCGAGCTCTTGAGACAAGCCAACTAAATGTCACCTTGTTTGATGAAAGTAACGAGCAAATCGAGAGCTATTCTGTGACATTGAAAGGACAAGCTTCAGAGTTTGATCGTTTGATTGCCGAAAACACGCAACGTCAAGATGTTGGTATGTTAGTAACTTACTATTTGCGCTCGCCAAAGAATGCAAGGCGAGTCGAAGTCAAGGCAGATAAAGATGTCTATGTTCGTCTGAAATCCCGCTTTGCTGATTTTAACTACCAAAGAACCTTAACTCACGGCTTGGTGACAGAATCACCTACAAACTTTCATGATATCGCTGCGTGGTATGAACAGCGCGCCAATAATCATTATGAACTTACATTGATGGGGCACTTTTCGAATATTCGGACTTTCACGCCACCAGCAGAGTTAGATCCACAAGTCACATACTATCAATCTAGGGAACTATTTGATCAGCTACCAATTTCAAATGTAGCACTGACACTAAGCCCCAATAAGTACTATTTACCTAAACAACCCGCTCAGGTTTTTAACTACGGTATTTATAATAAGAATAATTATACGCCGTATATTAACTCTGAAGATAACAGCCTAATTTATCGTTTAAAGGGTAATAGTGCTAAAGAAGCTAATATGGCGGATTTATCTGTTTCACAACTACAGCAAATCCAAGACAGTTCTCGCTCAATGTATCAAAATTGGTATGGTAATCGGCCTTGGGTTAAACAACGCCTGTACCAACTAAATAAAAAGACTCCTCTAACACTCAGATTTGATAAGTATCAGCGCCCTATTAGTCTTGTTTTCAAAGTTGCTAAATCAAATAATGAGGCTCCCGTTGAACTTAGTGTCAAACAAAGAGCAAAATACAAGTCAGGACTCACAAGCGAATACAGTATTAAAAAGCAAAAATATCAGCTTTATCCATCTGAACTAATTAATGCTTTTTTGATTCACCCAAAGAATAGCCGACTGAATAGCTATCCAAGTGTCACGCACTTAGTGTCAAGTGATATAGATACTTTACACTCAATAACAATCGAGTCATCAGAAACAATCTGGCTGTCTATTCTCGATGAATACCCTGCTCAAGAGCAAAAAGTAAGGTGGTGGAATAATGAAAATTAATGCTATGTTACTGGTTTTTTGCACTTTTATGGCGGCATGCAGTGCCGAGGAAACTAGCTTGCATGATTTAACAGAAGATTTTCATGCTTGGCTATTAAAGCCGAACACTGAACTAACACACTTCAATTACAAGGATGGTGTTTTTAAAGCAAAAAAAACAATTACCTCCGGTGGCGAGATTCATTATAAGAAGACTGGTAATAACTGTATTGCTTATGCACCTCATCGCTATTTTGATAAACACACGCTAAAAATAGCCAAGGCAGTGTTTGCTGAATGTCAGGTGTTACTCACAAATTCAAAACATAGAAATACCCTTGATCAAAGTAATAATAAACTCGATTTTGGCAAATACAAAGTTAGTAGTGCGAATGCATTTATTCTTGCCTATGCTAAGACTGTAGAGTCTTTTTCTATTTATCAGGTACATGGGTTTGCAAAGGAAAAGCGAAAAACTTTACAAGGGCGTAATGCAGATATCATTGTTAGCAATGGCTCTAAAATACCGTCAAAAGCAACTGTAAAAATATCTGAATGTTTAAATAATCAAGTAGGCTCTAATGTTATGCTATTTGGTCGTGATGTTTTTGAGCTCGGAGGGACAAAAAATATACTTACCGACATGGCGCCTGTTAATAGCCAGTTTTTTCATATCGAGTTAAGCCGTCAAATGCGTGAGCGTTTAATAACTAATAGCCAACTTTTAAAGCAGTTTAGCCAATGCCTTATATCATAATAGCCTTAGTCACTTTTACATTATTCAGCATCAACATGGTGTATGCTGCTAAGCCTGAGCATGCGGTTCTTGAGCCCCCTATTTGGTTACAAACAACGCCAAAACTGGCCCCTTTAACGTCTACTCAAGAGTTGCAATTTGATGCCAAGCAGCATCAGTATTTATGGCTACCAGAAGGCCATTGGCTTGAGATAAATCCCGATTTATTAAATCAATTTATTATCAGCGCCGGAAACACACAATACATTCAGCAGCGTTTACAAGTTCATCGGGATCTACTTTGTAATTCGAAACGATGCCAGCTTCCGGCAACAGGCCATAATCGTATAATTGCCATTCAGAATCACCTTGACGAAAGCGCTAGCTTTAGGGCTCTTGTCGGTCACTATCAAGCAAAAAGAGATAGTTTTCGACGTGCACTCAAGCTAGCAAAACCATCTGTTTTATTGACCACACAGCAAGGCAATGAGCGTTATTATCAACTGCATAAAGATGAAGAAGTTACGCTGTTTTTTCCTGCAGCAAAAAAATTAAAGCTATCTGTTAGGCAGAATATGCAACTTCCTGATCGAAACGGTGTTGTGTACGCCTATGTTGATAACGTTTTAACTGCAAAAGTGAATACGATTAATAGTCTCGCTGTTGAATATTCAGATAAGAATGTTGGTTTAGTTAACTCAGATTATTTGGCTATCGACGCAGGCCAATACCTAACCATTAAAAGCGCAACAAATTCACTGGTTAAAATAGAGCAAAGCCACCGCGCAATTTATGATGATGGTGCAGCCGCAAAAGAACAAGAAAAGCAACTAATGCCATATTGGCTAAATACTGCCAATGATCATTTAAAATCAATTTACCAAGAGCACTCGTTGGGGCCGTTAAGTAACACTGTTTTTTCTGAAAATGACCCGCTTAACGTAAAGCGATACTATAACTTGCTTTCGATGATGAGCATCGATTCACAACTTGTTGGCAGCTATCGAAACCAATTGCCTGTAGAAAGTAAAAGTGAAACCATCACTGAGCTTGCTGAGCTGCGTTTAGTCGATCACCATTTTTACCCTCGTATCAATCATCAGACTAGACTTTTAACAGCTCTGTCTCAATCTGCACAAGTGTTTGACTTAACGGTAAAAGAACGAGCTACGCCTTGGCTTACCCTAATTGCAAAAAGTAACAATGACACACAATTAAAATTCACCGCAGGTGAGCAAAGCTGGCTAGTTAACCTGAAAGCGACAGAACACTTTCAAACATTAACACTCTCTGTGCCTTTAAAAGAAAAATCACTTTCTATACAAGCACTTAAAAACACAACGGAACATATTGATTTTGCACTATACGCAAGAACTCTAGCTGATATCCCCATGGATGAAGTACTCTACCAGCAGCCGAACAAGTTAAGTGCAAAGAGCCCTACCACAGAGCTGATTATTAAAAACTACTTGCACAAGCAGCATGCGGACTATTTAGCTTCAATTGAACCTTATACACCCGCACAGCAGCAATTAAACATAACAGATTGGGAGCAGTTGCTAATGACTGCTAATGATTTAGCAGAATCTGCGCCATTGGATGCCCTTCGCTTTTTGAAAAAGCTAAGCCAGCATAGTAACCATCAAGTTGCGGAAAAAGCATGGCAAGCAAGAATTGATATTTTGAGGCAGCAAAAACAATTCCATTTAGCAAATAGCTATCTAGAAGGTTTATACAAAAGTGCAAAACAGGCTCAATTGCAGCATTTTGCAAGTTTAGAGTTGATTAAAATTTACCAAGAGCAGCATCAAGACTACAAACTATTTGCCTTGTGCGCTGGTAATTTATCGTCAATTTCCAATTGTAGAAAAATCTTGATCAGGCTTGCTGTTAAACAGCAGAAAAATCGTTTAGCGACGTGGCTAGCTCATCAGTCTGATCAGCAAAACATCGCAGAACCAAGTTTCGCAGCACTAAATTTTCAAAGTTTGGCTTCAAATACTAAACAAAATGACCCTTTATACCACTTAGTAACAGCAGAGCAAGCTGGACTTATTGATGGACAAGGCAAAATACAAAATACCGTGCTAAGTGATAAGAAACCGTGGAAATTTACTGCTACGCACCCTATTCATTTAGCGATCAAAGCTCGGGTAGCTGCGAAACAAAATGGTGAATATCAAACGGCTTGGCTAAAAGCCGATAGCCAATATCAGCATAAATTGATGCCAATTTTTAGTGATATTCCAGCAAATATTCAGTTTATAGATAATCAGCAACTAGCATCTATATCGGCAACCTTAATTATAAGCTTGCAAGTCGGAGAAACTCTGACTTTGAGCGCTGATCATATGACATATCTTGATGTAAGCCTGCTCCCTAATGATTTAGTTTCACAATTTGACTACCAGTCTGATGCTGCCAATAACCTGACTGCAATAGACTTTATGTCATTAGTTTATTCACCTACCGCATCACAGTATGACTTATTAATTAATGGCTTATACCAATTAAGCAAAAGGCGTTTAAACGACAATCAATACACTCAGCTACTGCAACGTCTAGAGACCTTACCAGCAACAGCTAGATCGACCTTCATTCAGAATAGAATTGAAAGTTTTGGTCAGTGGCAACCTATTGAAAGCATGCTAGATTATGCTGGAACTCGACTATTTAAAATGCAAGCTCCTGCACAAAGTAGCTTTGCTGATCGTTTTACCTTGCTTAACACCCAGTCTGCGTCAGAGCAAGGGTTACAGTTACGACCATTCCATACTTTGCATATTGATCTAGCTCAAACTGCTGGACAACAAATCCGTTTTAAATTTCACTTCTCTACTGCAGAGTTAGCACGAGACAATGTCGCAAATGTTTCCCTTCGCCTAGCTAATGAACTGAAAACCTGGTCAGTTTCACAACAACAAAGTGTGCCATTTACTTTTACTAAGCAAGAGCTCGATAACAACATAATCAGTATTAGATGGCTCAACCCTTACCTATCACAATACTTAACAATAGAAGCAGAACAATATCTAGCCGGAAAATGGCAGCACTTAGAGCTACCAACCAAGTTATTATTCTACACGGTAATACCGGACACACCGCTAATAGCAACTTTATCGGCCGACAGGCTAATCAAGTTGGAAGAAATCGACGAACAAAGACGAACAGAACGTCGCTTTTTTCATCCTGCAGGAAAAATCGAAGTTAAAGCTGAAAAGTTGGAATATGTCCGCCTATACAGTTGGCAGTTAAGCGAACATAACAATAAAATTTCTGCTTACTCGCAGACTAAAGCTGCCCTGCCAGAGTTGATCACCTATCAAGCGCCTGAAAAAGTAGAAATCGTTAAGGAGCAAACAGAACTACACGCAGATGAACTCAACTGGCAAGTTTTTGCTCGTTATGATCAACAGCAAATTTTTCAAAGCGCTGAAGATATTCCCACCCGCGAAGAAACTGATATTGGCGCTAGAATTCGGATAAATGATGATAATCAATGGTATCAGTTAGAGGGATATTACTCATTCAGTGATACGCAAACTGATATTATTAATTTAAATGGATATTACTCTTGGGAGGATGAAACAACGCCTTGGTATATTGATAGCCAAATTAATAGTCGCTGGCAAATGAGCCGAGAGCAATTTGATAGTCAATACGCGATTGATGCCAGCATTAGTATTGGCCAAATATGGCGACAAGACTCAGTGCATCGCCATCAATGGCAAATAACTCCTTATGTTCGCTACAGCAGCGCTGATTTAGCTGACTACCTCGCTGATGATAAGCTTAACTCAGGTATTTTTAATTTTTACAGAGAAAATCATTCATCTGGTTGGTTAGGGCTCTACCAATATAGATATCAACCCTGGGTCGATAACTACCTTAATTTTGGTGTTTCTTCCGGTTCTAATGATGATTGGAGCAGCTTGGATTATTTACGTTTTAACTCTAGTTGGAATCAATATTATGAAGGCCATATTTTCCAGGTGGGGCTAGATAGTTATTACCGCTTCGCTGATGAACATCGTGCTACTGCCACATGGCAATATATCTCTCGCTTTGCATGGCAAAAGCAGATTGACTTAGGGGGCTTCTCACAAGGCTGGCTTAAAGTAAGCTGGCAACAAGATTGGGTTTGGAATAACCACAATATTAGTGTTGAGTTTTCATCTGGCAATAACTTGCATACGGGCTTTGCTCCCTATGCACACGATGAAATTATTTTTCCAACACTTCAACTTAACCATTTGTTAGAGCTGAGTGACTATGAGCAGTAAAGTTTTAAAAGAGCGCCTTGAGTCTCTACTATTTGCCGATATAGCCAATTTTTGGTTAGACCTTTATCGCCAAAAGTATAAGCAACTCGTTAACGAATTAAGTGAGTGGGATCTCATAAAGAACCAGCCAGATGATAATGACGAAGATGATTGGTTGTTACTTCAAGCTATTGCTTTTTTAACTCACAAAATTGATAAGCTGCGAAACCAATTAACCAAACTTGATGGTGATCATCGTCGCTTTGTTGAGCGTTTGAGTCATGCGGAATTAAAAGCCGAGAGGCAATTTCATATCCTTGATTATGCAAAAACATTAGGGGCAAGTGAGTTGCAACTGCAAAAGGATCAAGATGCTTTTCAGCGTTGGTTTGATGAAGGGGCAATGATTAATCGTTACCAAGATAAAACCTCTGAACTTGAGCAATCATTAAAGTTTTTGATAGGAAAGCTCGGTGATTTAACAAACCGTTATTTACGTAATCACCAAAATGACATGGCTCAGTCATGGTTAAGGCTCGATTTAGAAGGCTTCTTTTTAAACCTACTAGAAAAAACTGACAATGAAGCAACACGAAACTCATTATTTAGAGCGTTAGCTAATCAGGTAAATTTGCTTAATGAATATGTCGAAGATCCTGAGTTTAATGCAGATTTAGTTGAAAACTTACTACAATCATTAGAGAAGCCAACAACACCACACGCAGCAAAAGTCGATATTTTAGAAATACTAATTAATCTTAGACCCACTTTTACTCGCTACTTTATGCGCTCTCATATTGATCTGGACGTTGATAAAAACGGCAAAGTAGATCGCCAGCAGTTATTTTTAATTACTTCATTTGCCAAAATCATCAGCAAACAGTTTTCCTTAAATGAGGCAAACCGTAAACTAATTTTTTTACTTGCTAAACATGCTTACCCTCGTGTTCGTCAAAGTGTTATAGAGCAATGTTCCGTTTTGCCTTGGTCATGTGTAACAGATTTACTCAATGAGCGGATGCAACTTGAAAACAGCCCAGCTGTAAGACTAACATTAATTAAACAGTTATCAGACCCGCGCTTTAGTGAACAGCAATTAGGCTTTAAGTTATGGCAACAACTCCTTGAGGAAACTGATAACTTTGCAGAACAACGTCTATTACTTGAACTCACTCCGAGGATCATGTTTAACCTTCAAGTTGATAATGATAATCAAGACTACACTCAAGATATATTTAAAGCGTTTATAAATGTATTAAACCGACAACTTGAAGAAAAATCTAACCTTGCAGTAAAACGTATTATTAGCCGTGTTCGAGAGCAGTTAGTCAGTTTTATGCATCAGCAACAAGTTGCACAATTAGAGGTGAGCTTAAGTTCAGACACATCCATTGACTGTAAAGAAGTAGATGAAGATTTGCTTGGCCGACTACTAAGTAAACAAGCTCAGCATTATGAAGCGTTCAATGTTAACCTGAAGAAAAAGTCATGGCAGGTGCAATTGGGTTATAAGCGTGGCTTTAGAATCTGGCGCTTATGGCATGAATTTAAGAACCCTAGTACCGGAAAAAGACAAAGCTATAACCATTTACAGGCCAGAAAGCCTAGTGCATTTATGCATGTACCAAGTTGTACTGTTGCAGAGATAAGCCAGACAGAAGTACCCGGTGAGCCTCGTTTTGATGAGCATCAATTTAGCTCACGACCACACTTGCCATTACTTGATTTCTTATTAAGTACCTTGTCTCAAGATAATTTAAAAGCGCCAGCTAAATCCTATACCCCTGATGGCATTTTGATAATTTCACCACCAACAAGTTTATTTAAGCGTTTATATGCATACTGTTGGATTTCATTGAACTACGAAAAATTGAATGAGTTACGAAATGGTACTGAAGTAGAACAACAACACTACCTAGAAAACATTCGCAGTAAGGGCTTTACGCTAGACTTCCAACCATATGGAATGTTGTTTGATGTAGCGTTCCCTGTCGAATCAGGTATTGCTAACCTTTATAAAAAGCTCGCAATTACACCCTTTATTTTTAACATTGGGTCAAGCTTTAAAGAGTATGCGTATTCAATTTACCAAAACAGCATTGGTCAGCTAATATTTTTTGTCATTAGCTTTATCGCTTACTTTTGGGCGAGACATATAAAAATCAGCCGTCAGATTCAATCTGACAGAGCACTTATTCCTGTATCTATTGGCGGCTGGGGAACACGTGGGAAATCCGGAACAGAACGCCTTAAAGCGGCCCTTTTTAGCAGCTTATGTCTAAAAGTAGTAAGTAAAACAACGGGCTGTGAAGCTACGATGATTTATGCAAGGGCAAGTGGTGAGCAGTTTGAAATCCCCTTATTTCGTCCATTCGATAAAGCCAGTATTTGGGAGCAAGGAGATGTTTTGCACTTTGCTAAGAATGTAAAAGCAGACGTATTTTTGTGGGAATGTATGGGGCTCACACCACGTTATGTGCGTATTCTTCGCAACTGGATGAAAGACAATTTCTCAACCATAACAAATGCCTACCCAGACCATGAAGATATACTCGGTCCAACAGGTATCGATGTTGCAAACGAAACCAGTCACTTTATTGGCGAGAATAGCTTAGTATTTACCAGCGAACAAAATATGGCTCCTATTTTAGACGTCAATGCCAAGCAGAAGAACTCAAGTTTGATCCAGGTGCATTGGGCCGATGGCTTGCAAATTACAGACGATATACGTTCTTTATACCCGTACCAAGAACATCCAGCTAATATTGCGCTAGTTTGTAAAATGGCACAGCATATTGGCTTAAGTAAAGACTATGTTTACAAAGAAACATCGGCCAGAATCATTCCCGATATTGGTGTTTTACAACATTTTGAAAAAGCTAAAGTGGGTAAAGTAGAACAATCATTTATTAATAGCATGTCAGCAAATGAACGTTTAGCAACGTTAGAGAATTGGCAACGGTTAGGGATCTATGATTTAAATGACAACCCCAAAAAACAGGTTATTGCTTTAATCAATAACCGAAATGACCGTGTGGCTCGCTCAAAAGTGTTTGCAGATATTTTAAGTCACGATTTGCGTTTCGATAAAATAGTTGTAATTGGTACAAACGTTGATGGGTTTTATAGCTACTTTATTAACGCACTCATTGAGCGATTAGATAAAATTATTGCAAATAATGATCTAGAAGAATTTAATAAACTTTTATCTCAGTTCAACTTTTTAACTGAAGAACAATTAATTGCTCGGTTGAGCGACGCATACGATCTAACTCTTGCTAATAAGCTCATAAAATTAAACGGCGACTCGCTTAAGAAATCTAATATTAACGCTCTTTTGAAAGATGCTACCGGTAACTCAAATGAGGCCGAAGCATCGGCTATTTTACAAAATCTATTTGTTTATCAACAACGTCAAACATTAGAGTTGCTTAAGCAAGATATCGTTAACAATAGCGAAAAGCTAAAAGAGGTTATTGTAAAAACAATAAAATCTAACGTTGTGTTACATGAAAACAGTAGTTTATCTGCTGATGAACTAACGCGGTCAATTGCCCAATTAGGTTTAGTAAATAACCATCAAGTTATTGTTGGTATGCAAAACATTAAAGGCGCTGGCTTGAACTATGTTTACGCTTGGCAGCAGTGGCAGCGAATAAACCATACTCTTGAACATCTATTTGACCAACAATGTACAGCTAAGGAGTTCAGAACAGCACTAACAAACCTCAACATGATTGTTTCCTTTAATAGGTTAGAAGTGGCCACATTAAAAAAACATTTGAGCACATTGAAAAAAATGCACTTGGCGCAGAATGAGTTCTGCCAAGCAGAAATCACTAATCTACTTGAAAAACTTGAGGCATATAGTTCCGAAGATAACATTGAGAAACAGCAAGCATTGCCTATTCAATATTTAAATCAAGTGGTTGAGTCATTTCTTGATGCAGGAGCAGCTGTTAAACGTAAGAAAAGAGCAAATCAAATTTATAAAGATATAGCTGATCAGAGAATTACCTTAGAAAAGGCGATAAAAATATTAGGCAAATTAAGCCGCAATCAAAAATCAGGCTGGTTTGCTAACAAATCTAAACCCAATTAACTTTTAACCTAGCATAAAAACGCAAGGTAATCCAAAAGGATTGCTTTGCGTTTTTTATTATTTTCCCATCGAAAAATCAGAATTTTCCTACAAACTAAATTCTTATTAAAAATCAAATAATTAATATAAAAAATTAAAAAAGTATAAATTTAGATCTATTCCCTATTTGATAAACACCAGCAAAAAGCAGTAAAATGATACTATTAAATATTAATTTTATGTTAACAACTTCGGAGACTGTCATGAAAAGCTTAGTTTCTAAATTAGCAGTGTTACCTTTAGCTATCGCATCTGGTATGGCAATGGCAAGCACAAACCTAGTTGAAAACGGGTCATTTGAAAATAACACTGTAACTGGCCATGGTGGACAATGGCAGTTATTCAGTAATATCGATAACTGGAGCCGTAGTAACAATGCTAAATTTGAGTTACAAACTAACAAATTAGGTATTGTTCCAGCTCAAGATGGTAATCAACTTCTTGAACTAGACTCAACTGCTAACTATTCAATTTCACAGAGCGTAGCTACTTCAGCGGGTAAAAAGTACGAACTTACTTTTTATTACTCTGCGCGTGTTGAAGGTAATGCGACAACAAACGCTGCCAAAGTTTTATGGAATGGTAATGAATTAGCGACCATTAATAGCAGCACAAAAGGCTGGACTAAATATAGCTTTACTGTAGAAGCAAACGATACTAGTTCAGTATTGAGCTTTGCTGGTGCTGGTAAATCAGACTCTTTAGGCGCATTTCTTGATAATGTTTCTCTAACAGAAATTCCAGAACCTTGTGCAGTTGAAACAGGTCTATATGGTATTAATAACTTCGGTTCAGAAACTGAGGGCTATGTTTATCATTTCAACCCAGTTTCAAGCTCTGTCACTATTGTTGCAGGCCTAAATAACACAGCTTCAAATATTGCAAGTAAAGACGGTGTGCTTTATTTCATGGAGCAACTAGATAAGAGCAGCAAAGCATCTAAAATTTACAGCTTAGATTTAGCAACTAACCAACAAGCGGAAGTAGTTGATGCGACTTCATTCCCTATTTACCGCTCAACAGTCACCGCTGATGGTCTTGCTCTTCGTGCAACAAGTAAGACATATATGTACGACTTTGATTTAGAAACAGGTGATAAGACAGTTCTTGGTAAACTATCTTACCCTGGTGATACTTTCTCAGATGGTGATATTGCTTACTCAAATGACTTTAACGTACTTTACGTGTTAACAGGTAAAGCACTTTATACGCTAGATGAAGGTAGCTTAGAATTGACACTTGTTGGTGAGCATGGTGTAAATTGGGCATCAGGTATTGCGATTGCAGATGATGGTACAATTTATGTTTCAGGCCGCGAAAGTGGTGAAAATGCTAAAATCTACTCACTTGACCAAAACACTGCAGAAGCAACGTTTGTAATGGATGGTCCTTCGCATGTTAATGACTTAACATTTGTTAGTGAAGCAGTTTGCGCTGCAGAGTAAACTGTGTTTAAAACCATAAAAATGCCAGCTTAGCTGGCATTTTTTTATTTATCTTGGGTATCACTTATTTGTGAGTTTCTTTTGCTCTAACATTTCTTTCCAGTGCATTACTTCTGTTGGCAAGATAGGAGCTACACCTTCAAACCCAGCAACTTCAAGCATTTCTTCAACGCTCACAACACCTTTCTTACGTTTAAATACCCCTCGTACATAGGCAATCGCATGCAATCCACGCTCAGAGTGAAACTTTTGTTCGATGTAAAAGTATTTATGGTCCCAGCCAACTAAACGCGTACTAACAGTGTATTTTTGCATTGGTTTAATATCGCGAATATAGGTAATTGCAGTCGCATTAACGATCGGGAACCAACGACGTTTCATAATATGTTGAAGCAACCCTACTCTTTCTGTCATCCAAGTGCGCGCCAAATCCATCATTGCTAAATAACGGGAATTAGTCAGGTGCAAGTTAATATCGCAATCAGTCGGCAGTGCTCTGAATTCAATATCTATCGTGTCGAGTAAACCTTGATAGTCACGATTACGTTTGATTTTAAAAAACAATAATATTAGTCGAAAATATAGATTCACAATAAAAGGTCTAACCAGTTGATAATTCACAAAGTGTATCACAGCATATTGCTAAGGCGAATATTCTGCTCTAATCTGTGCATATATTATTATAAAAACAGATAAGCCTAATGAAACTATTCAGTTTGGTAACTCTATTTTCTGCAAGTTTATTTACCGGCTCAGCATATGCTGACTTCAACTTTCCAGGTAACGGTACTTTAAAATACCCAACGGGTGTGGAAAAAGATTTTAAATTTGGTTTTGCTTGGCAACAAACTGCCGAAAAATTCACTATTGGTGATAAAAGCTATGACATGTCTTTGCCTGAGTCATACTCCGTTGCGATTACACTGAGTAAAGACGAACAACAAGTTTGGGTACAAGAGTTTAATAATGGCTTTATTGAAGGCTTCAATTGGCAAATAGCAGATCACTCCTTAAAACTCGAAAAGCGCAAATTTAGCGACTCAGTCAAAGGCGATTATGTTATAAGCCTAGATAACCGAGATTACTTTTTTGCCCGCAATAACATAAGTATTGTTATCAAATTTGACAATGACGGTATCAAAAATATTGCCATTGATGGTGTCACCAAGGATATGGGTACCAAACAGTAGCAAAAAGCTTGGCTTTTCACCCAAGCTTTTTGCTTAATTAACGATTATTGTGGGGGGTTACTTTTAAACCTTCACTGTCTTACGGTTAATGCCATAATCTCGAAGTTTGTTTGCCACTGCGGTGTGGCTCAAACCTAATCGCTTAGCAAGCTGTCGAGAGCTAGGATAAGCCGGATAGAGCTTACGAAGTAAGGTCGCTTCAAAGCGTTTTACCGCTTGATCTAAAGTTCCTTCAAAGTCAGACTCAAGATAACCTAAATCATGAGTAAAGGTTGGTAACTGCAAATGTTCAATACGCAGTTCGTTATCATCTAACAACGACACCGCACGGTAAATCGCATTTTCTAATTGGCGTACGTTACCCGGCCACGGATAATCTTGTAAAAAGCGTAAACAATCTTCAGACATCACAGGCACAGAATGACCATTTTGTTGGGCATACTTTTGAATAAAATGTTCTGCTAACGGGCCAATATCAGCTTTTCTGTCACGTAATGGCGCAATTTCTAAGGTCAAAACATTAATCCGGTAATAAAGATCTTCTCTAAATGTCCCCTCTTGCACCATGGCCGGTAAGTCTTTTTGCGTTGCAGCAACAATACGTACATTCACTTTTACTTCGTTTTCATCACCGACTTTGCGAAATGTGCCATCTTGTAAAAATCGCAGCAACTTAGTTTGCAATTGAGTCGACATTTCACCAACTTCATCTAAAAACACCGTACCACCATCGGCTTGCTCCAAAACGCCACGTTTTGGTGCCGCGTTTTCTTCATAGCCCGCATAACCAAACAACTCTGACTCAGCCACGTCATCAGGTAACGATGCACACGATAAGGCAATAAAGGGTTTTACTGAACGGTTAGATGCATAATGACAAGCCCGTGCAAGTAATTCTTTACCGGTCCCCGTTTCACCAGTTATCAAAATTGGCGCTTCAAGCTGTGCCATTTTGCGAGCTTCACGAACAACACGACGCATTGCAGTGCTAAAATTATGGATTGTCGCAAAACTTTCTTGGCCATATCGACGAAAGGCACTCACTTGCTGACCAAGTCGACTTTGCGATTTAATGTTAATAACGGCGCCTGCTAACACATCCCCTTCAGCACCTTGTGGAACTGAAATAGGAAGAATATCAGCAATAAAATCTTCGCCAGCAACTTCTACACGCGTTGTTTGACCAAGCACCTCTTTACCCTCTAACCAGCGAGTAAAGTTAAAGCCTTTCAGCAAGTTATTAATATTAGCGCCTATAACTTCATTTTCAGATAGCTGTAAATCGCGACAAGCTGCATCATTGCATAATCGCACCCAGCCTTTAGCATCAATAGATATTACACCATCAGGCAATGCTCGCAGTAATGTATTTAATTCATTATGCTCTCGCTCAGAAGGTAGAAATGCAGTTGTGCGAACATCCATCACGCCGTCAATTAAGCGAATAGAAGGCATGATCTTTTGAAATTGCTCAAATTCAATAGGAGGAAAACTGACATACATACGACAATTAACCGAATCTACTTCAATACCTTTTAAGTCAACCTGATAACTTACTAAGATATTGAGAATCTCTTGTGCGATACCGATTCGGTCAGCACAGTGGATATCTAAACGCATTACATCCTCAAAAAACGGGAACCTATAGTATGAGAATAATACGCTAACTACTAGCGGCTGAATAGTCTATTGTAAACAATTTTGGACAATTTAAAGTACTTGCTCAGCTATCCAGATGCCAAAAGATCCGCTTTCATTGCAATGAATTACACCTACCCAAACAAAAATAACTCATCACATAAACTTAAAATGAATTGCTAAGTATTACTGACAAGTATCAAGTAATCTTAAATTGGTTGTATTTAGTAAGGTTAAGTTAACGCAACAAATGGTGTACCTACCGCAAGATCTTCCCCTGACCAAGAGGTCTATGTATACTGTAGCGCACTTGTAGCTAGGATAAGGGTGTGTCCTATACCCTTAAGTTCATAACTTGAGCAACAAACCATTATCTTAGCTGCATCAAAAAAACATGGCCACTCATTCATCAATATTAATTAACCAATGAGCAAAGCAATAATATAAGGCCAACGACAATTAAAATTAGGAAGTATAATTCATGAGTTCTCTACCAAAAGCTGGTGACTTTATGGGTCACCCGAAAGGGCTCTTCTTACTGTTCGTTACAGAAATGTGGGAACGTATGAGCTACTACGGTATGCGCGGTATTTTCGTGCTTTATTTATCAACAATCGCAACTGCAGCTGCTATGGGCTGGGATATGGCCTACTTTGGTATTGACCCATTATCTGCAGGTGCTGATGAAGCTTACCAAAAAGCATTAAACTCTAATGCATTGAGTATTTTAGGCCTCTATGCAATGTTAGTTTACGTAACACCAGTTATCGGTGGCTGGTTTGCTGATAATGTATCTGGCCAACGTAAAGCTATTATATTTGGTGGTGTTGTGATGGCTTTAGGCCAATTTGCACTTGGTACACCTCACGGTATGATCGAAGGTCTAGAAAAAGAGTTTTTATACCTTGGTTTAGCATTACTAATTGTTGGTAATGGTTTCTTTAAGCCAAACATCTCAACAATGGTTGGTGACCTCTATACTGAAACTGATAAGCGTCGTGACGGTGCATTCACAATTTTCTATATGGGTATTAACCTTGGTTCGATTTTAGGTTATTTCGTTGTAGGCTCAATTGGTGAAAAGTTTGACTATCAATACGGCTTCTTAACCGCAGGTGTTGGTATGTTAATTGGTGTAATTTTACAGTTAGCATTATCTAATAAATATCTTGCCGATATCGGTAAAGTTCCATCAGCTAAACAAGGTGATGACGCACAGGCTGCAAACAAACCTTTAACTTCTGAAGAGCGTGATCGCGTTAAAGTTATATTAATCATGAGCTTTTTCACTATTGTATTCTGGGCTGGCTTTGAGCAAGCTGCAGGTTCAATGAATTTATTTGCAAAGTATAAAACTGACCTTGTTTTCTTTGGTTGGGAAATGCCAGCAAGTTGGTTGCAAGCTGTTAACCCTATCTTCATTATTATTTTAGCCCCAATTTTCGCAAGTGTATGGATCCGCATGGGAGATAAGGAGCCTGACTCTCCGCGTAAATTTGCTCTTGGTATGTTATTCCTAGGGCTAGGCTTCGTGTCTATGGTAGGTGCAGCCTTACAAATTGGTGATGATGCAAATACAAAAGCGCATGTAATCTGGTTAGTTATGGCATACGTATTCCACACAATGGGTGAGCTATGTCTATCACCAATTGGATTATCAATGGTATCTAAGCTCGCTCCGCTGAAGTTTACCTCACTATTGATGGGTATGTGGTTCCTATTCTCTGGTTTAGGCAACTACGCAGCAGCATCAATTGGTCAGCTTGTAGGTGAAAGTGGCCCTCTAAACACCTTTGGTGGTGTAGCAATTATGGCTTTCATCGCAGGTATTTGTTTATGGCTGTTGGCAGACAAACTTGTTGATTGGATGCATGATGCTGATACCTCTCAGGATGAGTTAGAAATTCTCGAAGAAGAATTAGAGATTACTGCTGACAAACAGTAACCTTAAGCCCCACAGTTTATGCTGTGGGGCTACGTACTTCCCGCCGTTAGATCTTTACTAGTTAACTACACTCGATATCATTTCGTACTTTCGACTTCCCTATTTAAATATTCACTGAAATTGACAACCACTAACTTTGTAAACAATTCGATACATTCACTCTAACTTTATTTGGCGAAAACAAAACGAATAAAATACAAAAAAGCTTATAAATATCAGTTCATTAAATATTTATTAACGGCGCTTTATTTACTCTTTTTGATCTTTATTTTTACTATTTTCACTTCACATGATGAAATTAAAACCATTGTCTCATTAAATTTACAAAAGGGACTTTGGCTAAATAACGCTGTGATCTTCCCCAAATTGAATTTCTGGTTAATCATCCGCTCATTACATAACAATAATTCTTTTTAGCGCAGTGCTTATAATTGCGGGAGTAATGACAATGAGCGAAGTAAATAATCCGTTAGGCCTAATGGGCATTGAATTCACTGAATACGCAACACCTGATGCAGATTACATGGACAAAGTGTTTACTGATTTTGGCTTTTCAAAGCTAAAAAAATTCAAAGGTAAAGACATCGTTTACTATAACCAGCATGACATTCATTTCTTACTAAACAATGAGCGTGAAGGTTTCTCTACTGAATTTGCTAAAAGCCACGGCCCGGCAATCTGTTCTATGGGTTGGCGTGTAGAGAATGCACAAAAAGCATTCGAGGTTGCTGTTGAGCGCGGTGCAAAACCTGCGACAGACTCAACTCACAAAAACTTACCATACCCTGCTATTTACGGTATCGGCGACAGCTTAATTTATTTCATCGAGCAATTTGGCGACAAAGGTTCTATCTATGAGTCAGATTTTGAAGATTTAAGCGAGCAAAACATTGTTGAAGACAAAGGCTTCATCCGTATCGACCATTTAACCAATAACGTTTATAAAGGCACGATGGAAACATGGGCTAACTTCTATAAAGACGTATTTGGTTTTACTGAAGTTCGTTACTTTGACATTAAAGGTCAAAAAACAGCGTTATTATCTTACGCACTAAAATCGCCGTGTGGCACTTTCTCGATTCCAATCAATGAAGGTAAAGATAACAACAACAACCAAATCGATGAGTACTTAAATGAGTACAATGGTCCAGGTGTACAGCATTTAGCATTCCTAACGAATGACCTAGTAAGTTCACTTGATAAGCTTGACCAATCAACGATTGCGACTCTAGATATCATCCCAGAGTACTACGACACCATTTTTGACCGTGTGCCTTGGGTTAAAGAAGATAAAGAGAAGATCCGTAAGCATCAGATCCTAGTAGATAGCCAAAGCGAAAACTGTTATCTACTGCAAATTTTCTCGAAGAACCTATTTGGTCCTATCTTCATCGAGATGATCCAACGTGTAGATGACGGCGGTTTTGGTGAAGGTAACTTCCAAGCCCTTTTCGAGTCAATCGAGCGTGATCAAGAGCGTCGTGGTGTAATCTAAATCATCATAATGAATAAAAAGCAGCGTTTAACACGCTGCTTTTTGTCGTTTTAAATTCTGTTTTAAACTAACTGTTTAAATTGCGTTGATTGCCTCCATATAGATAACTAATAAATCAGCGCGAACCAATAAGGAAAGAGTATGAGCCTAATTAACGAAACCCACGATATTAATCTAAAAAGCTGGGTTGCATCTGCTAACGAAGCGAACTGTGACTTCCCAATTCAAAACCTTCCTTTTGCAGAAGTACGTCGTAAAAATTCAGATGAAGCGTTCCGTGGCGCTGTAGCTATTGGTGATCAAGTTATCGACTTAGCAAAAGTAAATGAACTTGGTTTATTCTCTGGTGATGCACAGATTGCCGTTAAAGCTGCAAGCCAAGCTACATTAAATGAATTTATGGGTCTTGGTCAGCAGTATTGGTCTGCACTGCGTCTAGCGTTATCAAAAGCACTTCGTGAAGGTGCCAGTGAGCAAGCGCAATTAAGCGAAGCGCTTATCGCTCAAGCTGACATCGAATTTGCACTACCGTGCCGTATTGGTGATTACACTGACTTTTATACCTCTATTTACCACGCAACAGCGGTAGGTAGTCTATTCCGCCCTGATAACCCACTTCTACCTAACTACAAATGGGTACCAATTGGTTATCACGGCCGTTCATCGTCAATTGATGTATCTGGTCAAACGTTCCACCGCCCTAATGGTCAAACTAAAGCGCCAGATGCAGAAGTCCCTTCATTCGGCCCTTGTAAACGCCTTGACTACGAACTTGAGTTAGGTATTTACCTTGGTAAAGGTAATGAATTAGGCGATGCAATTGCCATTGAAAATGCTGAAAACCACGTATTTGGATTCTGTGTATTTAATGACTGGTCTGCACGTGATTTACAAGCGTGGGAATACCAGCCGCTTGGTCCATTCCTTGCGAAAAACTTCGCTTCGACTGTATCACCTTGGATTGTTACGACAGAAGCACTGGCACCATTTAGAACAAACTGGACACGTGACGAAAACGATCCACAACCAATGGATTATTTAGAGTCAGCTCATAACCGTGAGTTTGGTGCATTTGATATCAAAATGGATGTACAAATCGAAACTGAAAAGATGCGTGCAGCCGGCGAAGCACCAACACAAGTATCTAAATCAAGCTTCAAGCACTCTTACTGGACAGTTGCGCAAATGGTGACTCACCACACTGTAAATGGCTGTAACTTTCAACCAGGCGATATGTTAGGTTCGGGTACGCAATCAGGCCCTGAGCACGAAGAAGCAGGTTCATTATTAGAGCTTTCTCGCGGTGGTAAAGAAAAGATCACCCTTGCTAATGGTGAGCAACGTGCTTTCTTAGAAGACGGCGACAACGTAATCATGCGTGGTTGGTGCGAAAAAGACGGTTTTGCACGAATTGGTTTTGGTTCAGTTGAAGGAACCGTGCTACCTGCTAAATAAAAGTAACTCACTATTTTTATTTCCAGAACAAGTATTAAGGGCATTTTTTGCCCTTTTTTTTGTGCTTTTTCAGCTGAGTTACAATTTTTTGCTGGCTTTTTTAACTGAGGTTGCTATCTTAACTCGGTTATTAGTTAAATTTTGTACGCCATGTTAGTTAAACTTAAGTCTTTTTATCGCACGTTTTTTCCAGCTCGACAGCTGTTGATCCGTCAAAATGGCGAAGTAAAACACTTGGTATTAGCGCCTTGGCTACAATTGACGACCTTAATGGTTATTTTAATAGCCATTGCTTGGCTTAGTATCTCAACACTTCAAATCATTTCACAAGCAGACAAGATAACCAGCATTGAGCAAAAACAGGTTACCAAGCAGCAAGAGTGGAAAAAGCAGCACTTTCAACAGCAAGCTGCCTATGAAAAACAATTAGAGCAACTAGCAATTCTTGAGCAAAAACAAGCGCTATTGCAAAGCATGATTGAATCACTACCAGAATCGATGAACAAACCCACCTTGCCAAACGATGCTGAACCTCTACTTTTACCGATTAAAGAAAATGCTGAAGATTTTCATGCTCCTTTAGAAGATGAGCAGCAACCAAAACAAGTAAAACACTTAGAAAGTATGACTGAGCGTTTAGCACGTCTTGATGCGGCTTATAATCGTAGTTTCGTAGTGCTAGATGAACAAATCAAATTACGCCATCAAGAAATTGTTGCCATGCTCGAAGGGGCTGGTCTTGATAGCAGTCTAGCCAATACCTCAATACTTGAAAGATCAGACACAGCCCAGGGTGGCCCGTTAGACTTGTTTGACGAATCAAGAATACCTGCTGAATTTCTAGCAATTGCCGACAACTTACTAGCGTTAAACAACCTAGAAAACTTGCTGAGTGAGTTACCACAAACACTCCCTGCTGCTGACTACTATATTTCTAGCAGTTTTGGCTTACGCAAAGACCCAATGAATGGCCGCCGGGCTTTTCATAAAGGTGTTGATTTAGCCGGTTGGCATAAAACCGAAATTTTTGCTCCAGCCGATGGCACCGTACTTCGTGCAGGTCGTAATGGCGGCTATGGCAACTTTATCGAACTACAACACAAAAATGGCTTCGTTACTCGCTTCGGCCACCTTAATAAAATTAAGGTTAAAAAAGGCCAAACAGTAACTAAAGATGATGTCATCGGTTTAATGGGTAGTACTGGCCGTAGTACCAGTACCCACCTACATTACGAAGTTTTAGTGAATGGCAAACATGTCAATCCAGTTAAAATAACAAAGGCGCTTTCTCGTGTTCGGTAAAAAAAAACAATCAACAGCTAGTTCGTCTGGCTCATCATTAAAAAGAACCAACCATACTCCTTCTATTATTTCTGAAGACGTACGCTTAACAGGTAGCCTTACCAGCCAAGGTGAGGTTCAACTTGATGGTCGTATCGAAGGCGACTTACATGTTAAACACTTAGTGATTGGTCACACAGGTATGATTGAAGGTGTTATCGAAGCAGACAGTGTGGTCGTAAAAGGTAAAATCATTGGTTCACTCATTGCCAACAAAGTGACAATTGAAAGTACTGCTGAAGTCCATGGTGATGTATTTCACGACACTTTAAGTATTGAAGCCGGAGCTATCATTGAAGGCAGCTTAAAACATCGTCATGAAGAAGATAATGTGGCGCCTATTAAGCCTGAAGAACAAACGAGTAATTCAATATTGGCTGATGATGACAACGACTTGTCGTTTGTAAACAAACAAGCCGCTGATAAGTCTTAACGTTTTTTGGCGGTTACATACATAGTGATATCCGCGGTGAAGACAAGTTCATCGCGGCTATTGTAAACCTTAACGGGCACTAGCAAATCCAGCTTTTCTAGCCACTCACTCGGCACTTCTATCTGGGCAACAGCACGCATGTCTGTATCAATTTTTGCTAAGTAGTTCACTGTCATGCCTTTTGGGATCCAGCGATGCGTTTTTGCCGGCACAGTTGCATCAACCATTAAACCTGCGCATAGCTCTGCCACATTGCACTGTGCAATTGCATGGATGGTACCAATGTGATTATGGATCGCGCGGCGATTTTTAACAGTTGCACTGCAATGCCCAGCAGTCAAATTTGTGATCAATGGCTTTATAGACCCAAAGTAAGGTGCTTTAAAGCACACGGCTTTACTAAACAACCAGTTACCTTTCGGCAATGACTGACACTTAGTCCAAATTTTTAATAATGATGATGGTGAGCTCACGATGTTTATCCATTATTTTTATGATGTAAGATAAAAAACTAACACATCAGACCAGATAGCGAAATGGAAATTTTTTGTAAGCAGTTTTAATGATTACGTATGTATTACACTTTTAGCCAAGTGAACGCTTTTCTTTTCCTTTAGGGGCACATAAAATACCGTTTTAAAGGAGAGCGAATGCAGTCACGCCAGCACAAAAACCTCAGCTTACTATTTATTCTTGGCCTTCTGGTTATCTTTAGCCCGTTAGCAATAGATATTTACTTACCCGCATTTCCGACTATTGCAGAACAATTCAGCGCTTCAGAAAAGCAAATTCAGCAAACCGTCGCTATTTTTATGCTTACCGTCGGGCTTGGACAGCTCATTGCAGGGCCATTAGCAGATAAGTTTGGTCGTAAGCCTGTGGCAATCACCGGTGTGACAATTTATGGTTTAGCGGCGTTTGGCGCGTATTTAGCACCTGATTTTACTAGCCTGATGATTGCAAGAGCACTGCAAGGTTTGGGGGCCTGTGCCACATTTGTAGTAGCGTTTGCCATTGTAAGAGATCGATTTGGTAGTGAACGCAGCGGCCAAATTATTACTTATCTTAATGGTATCGTTTGCTTTATCCCTGCCCTCGCGCCAATTTTAGGCGCTTGGCTCACAGTACAGTTTGGCTGGCGCATGAACTTTTTATTCATGGCTGTATTTGCACTCATTGGTTTATGCATAACCTTGTTAATGTATAAAGAAACCCGCCCTGCAGATAGTGTATATAGTGGTCATATTCTTGACTTACGCCGTTTTATGCCAATTATCAGCACGCCATTGTTTCTATTTCATAGCTTAATTTGCTTGGTAACTATGTCGGCTATTTTAGTCTTCGTTACGCTAGCACCTGGCTGGCTTATTACTGAATTAGGTGGCAGCGTTACCGACTTTACTTTCTGGTTTACCTGTAATGCGGTATTGAGCATTGTTGCAAGCTTTATAATGCCACTGTACATCAAACGTCAACCAAAGCGCGCGTTAAAAGCAGGACTCCTGCTGCTTGTAATCGCAGGAGCCTTAATGTTAGCCTTTAGCCAACAACGTACTGCGCTTGCGTTGATGTTTCCGATGTTTATTGCAGCGTTTGGTTTTGCACTGACACTTGGCTCATCAGCAGGCCGTGCATTAAGTTTGTTCCCTAAACAAGCAGGTACGGCTTCAGCACTTATAGGCTTAATGCAAATGAGTGGCGCAAGTTTATTAGTGTTTATAACGCAATTATTAAATTTGACTACACCAGTATTAATTGGCGTGCACTTTTTAATGCTCATCCCATTTACCTATTTATTGTTCAAACATAAGCATTTGTCATAAAAAGTTTTATCATACTTTTAGTTATATCGGGTAAATGAGAATCGTTATATTCTATTTACCCGTTTAGACATCCTGTTATTTCCTACCGTTATAAAAAGCATCTTTCTAGAATAATTTGTTCCAGTTTTGTGGATTATTTTTCTTGTACCTACTGCCCCATTAAACTATTGTTTACTCGTGTTAACATTTGGTTAACTCAAAAACAGGTTTGGGACACGAATTATGAAAAAGAATAAATTAGCATTAGCACTGATCATCAGTGGACTATGTGCAGCAGGAACTGCAAACGCAGCAAATGATCGTTACATCATCCAAGTCGACAACAATAAAAAAGGCGTAGTTAAAGCCCTCGCTAAAAAGCTTGGTGGTGATATTAAAGTTGATGGTAATGGCTTTATTGCAGCGCAATTTACAGGTCATGACCTTGCAAGTGTAAAAGGCTTACTAAACAACCCTCACATCAAACTGGTTGAAGAAGACCAAAAGCGTGTACCAATGGCGCTTTATAACGATGACGCTGGTAATGCAATGCAGCAGCAATTAACGCCTTACGCAGTTTACCAATCACAAGCTGATCAAGTTACCTTCGATGCAAATGCTGGCATGAAAGTATGTGTAATTGACTCTGGTTTAGATGCTACAAACCCTGATTTTGTATGGGGTAACATCACAGGTGATAATGACAGTGGCACAGGTAACTGGTACGACAATGGTGGCCCACATGGTACTCACGTAGCTGGCACAATTGGTGCAGCAGACAACAATGTTGGTGTGGTTGGTATGGCACCCGGTGTGGCAATGCACATCATCAAAGTATTCAACGCTGAAGGCTGGGGTTACTCTTCAGACTTAGCACACGCAGCAGATTTATGTTCTCAAGCAGGTGCAAATATCATCAGCATGAGCCTTGGTGGCGGTGGTTCAAATAGCACCGAGTCTAACGCATTTGCTAATTTCACAAGTGCTGGCGGTTTAGTCGTTGCTGCTGCGGGTAACGATGGTAACAGCGTGCGCTCGTACCCTGCAGGCTATCCATCAGTAATGATGGTTGGTGCAAATGATGCGGACAACCAAATTGCAGATTTTTCGCAGTTCCCTAGCTGTACATCTGGCCGCGGTAAACGCGCTACTACAGATGAAACTATCTGTGTTGAAGTAACAGCAGGTGGTGTTGATACACTTTCTACTTACCCTGCAGGTATGGCAACGTCAGCTAGCTTAGCAGCTGATGGCGCAGGCTTTGCTACTTCATCAATGGAAAACTCAGGCAATGCATCAGGCACGGCGTATTACATGGGTACTGCTGAAAGCGTAGATGCTGGCGCAGCGGGCAAAATTTGTATGATTGACCGCGGCAATATCTCGTTCTATGACAAGGTAAATAACTGCGAGAACTCAGGCGGTATCGGGGCTGTTATCATCAATAACGAAGCAGGCATGTTATACGCTACACTAGGCGAAACTAACGATACAACAATTCCAGCTGTCGGTGCGGCACTTGAAGACCGTTCAGCTCTTCTTTCAAGCACAACTATTGATATCGCAATTGGTACTAGTGATTATGGTTTCATGAGCGGTACATCAATGGCAACGCCTGCTGTTTCAGGTATCGCAGCGCTAGTATGGTCAAATCACCCAGAGTGTACGGGTACAGAAATCCGTGATGCACTAAAAGCAACGGCAGAAGATCAAGGTGCTTCTGGTCACGATGTTTACTTCGGTCACGGTATTGTTAAAGCAGCTGACGCAGATGCATACCTAACAGCCAATGGCTGTGCAGGTGGTGGCGATAATGGCGGTGGCACAACACCAGGTGGTGATGATATTAGTCTTTCTACTTCAGGTTACAAGTCAAAAGGCACTAAATACATTGATTTAAGCTGGAGTGGCGCTGCTACAAGCACTGTAGATGTTTACCGTAATGGTAGCAAAGTAGGCTCAGTGGCAAACACTAACAGTTATACTGACACTATCACAACAAAAGGTGGTGGCACTTACACTTATCAAGTATGTGAAGCACAAAGCACAACTGTTTGTTCAAACAACAGCACTGTGACGTTCTAATACTTTCCCCAACCCAAATTAGCGGGCATTGATTGCCCGCTTTTTCTTTTTCTAGAAGCTTGTTAAAATCAACTACCTAGCTTTTTATCTTTGTGCCGATGATCAATCCAGAATTTCTACTGTCGTTTTTAGGCGCCAGCTTTTTAATTGCCGTAGCCCCCGGCCCTTCTAATGCTTTTTTAATGGCACAAACCTTTGCCAATGGCCGTAAAGCGGGAATGCAAAGTGCCTTTGGTTTTGCCTTAGGTGGTGTGGTGCATACTTTTTTTGCGGTGGTGGGTTTAACAGCAATCTTAAAAGCGTCGACTGTTGCTTATACCACGGTGCAGTATTTAGGTGCGGCGTACCTGTGCTATTTGGGCGTAATGACGTTAAAGGACACCTTCACACAGCCTGAGCCAGACTGCGACGAAAAACCCCATGTAAGTACCAGTAAAAAGCAAAATGTGATGTTTCAAGCAATGATGACCGAGGTACTCAATCCTAAAGTCGCCTTATTCTTTATTGCGTTTATTCCGCAGTTCGTCGATCCGAGCTTATCTTCAACGACCTTTCAGCTCGCTTTTTTTGGCTTACTCTACCCGCTTTTTGCTTTTCCGATCGACTGCACGTATATTTATTTCGGCGATAAGATAGCCAGTTATTTTCGTGAGCACCCACAAACCCAAATTTGGATTGATCGGATCACAGGACTGGTGTTTATTGCATTAGCAATTAACCTATTGATATAAGAGCACTTATGGAACAAAAACAACAAGCCTTACCAGCCAAAAAGAATATTGCCCTCGTAGCCCATGATGGCAAAAAAGCAGCTCTTCAGGCGTGGTGTGAAAAACACCAAGCCATTTTAAGTAAGCACACGCTGTACGGTACGGGTACAACCGGTCATTTAATCGAACGTACAACAGGGCTTGAAGTGATTAAGCTGCTAAGCGGCCCTATGGGTGGCGATCAACAACTCGGTGCTAAAATTGCTGAACATGAAGTGCACATGCTGGTGTTTTTCTGGGATCCACTTGCATCGCAGCCACACGACCCAGATGTAAAAGCATTACTGCGTTTAGCTGCGGTTTGGAATATTCCTGTTGCCTGTAATGAAGTCAGTGCCGATATGCTATTAAGCTCACCTATGATGGAAACTGAGTTGTGCCGCACGTTGCCAGATTACGAAAAATACCTCGCAACGCGCCAAGTGACTCTTTAGTTCTATAAGTCGATATATCAAAGTGGGGGCTATTAGCTATAAAGCTTGTGCGCCCACTTAGTTAAACCTGCAGTCACACTACCAAAGTGATCGCCGTTCAGCATTGCAATATCACCTAAATGGGCTTTTAACGCAGCCTTGATAAGCGGTGATTGTGCACTACCGCCCGTTAGGTAAATAACATCAGGCGTTGTGCCTGCTTCTTGAATCGCTTGTTTAGCTAGGCTTACTATCTGGCTTATCGAATCATCAACGGCTAAAGCGAGATCTTTTAGCGTTAAGCACTGCGTTAAGTCTGAATCTAAGAAGCGTAAATCTGTAGTAAATTCATTCGCTGACGAGAGCGCAATTTTTGCCGCCTCGCCTTGCTGCACTAATTGATGACCTTGCTTATTTTGCTGCAATTGAATTAAGCGTTTAAAAAGCGCAGGCTCTTTGACTTCACGAAGTTGAGTCAGTAACTCACGATGATGGGCATCGCTATAAAACTGACTTTGCAGATTTACATCATTGATTTTACAAGCTTGCCAAAACGGTTGATTCGGCAGTGGAAGTCCCGATTTAAACTCAGTGCCTAAACCTAGTAATGGCATTAAACCATGAAAGCTCAGCGCAATATCTAAATCATTTCCACCCACACGCTTACCACTGTGAGCTAAAAAGTCATTGTCACGGCACTGTTTTTCACGAAAGCTCGGCCCCATTTGTACAAATGAGCAATCGCTAGTCCCCCCGCCAATATCGACTACCAACACTTTTTGGTCTTGCTGCAATGAGGTTTCATAATCAATCCCCGCCGCTAACGGCTCATATAAAAATGAGACCTCTTTAAAGCCTGCGCGTTTTGCTGCTCGCTCTAATATGCCGAGCGCTTGTTGATTAGACTCTTCACCACCGACTGATTGAAAGTTTACCGGTCGCCCAATGACCGTTTCTGTTAATGTGTCTTGCAAAGATTGCTCGGCGCGTTGTTTAATTTTTAAAATCATCGCCGTGGCAATGTCTTCAAAGAAGTTTATTTGCCCTTGCTTTAAGCCTACTGCACCAAAGAATGACTTAGGTGATTTTACAAAGTAACCTTCTTCAGGAAATTGCACATACTCGCTAATTGCTTCGCGACCTATAAATAAGGTTTCATCACCAGCTTGAATATCGAGGTCAGATTTAATACGAGGAATGGTATTTAAAAGCGCTTGTCGCTCAGTTTTAAAATCGTGCTCAAATGGACTACCCGTAAGGTGTTTTGTCACAAAATCGACAACTAATGCACTGTGATGAGTATAAAGTGTTGAGGGTAAATATTGCTTGCCCTGCTCAAGCGGCACTAAAGAGACTTGTTGCTCGTTATTCATTACACCGATTGCACAATTTGAGCTACCGTAATCAAAGCCTGCAAACATTCTAACACCTATACATCAATAAAAAGGCCGCGAAATTTACCATAGTCGCAGCCGTTTTTGAATGACGCTATGGCATTTCATGCAAAAAGCTTGCAAAACGAGGTAGGCCATTTTTAGTAAAGCCATGATATTTGTAGGTAATAGTACTACCTATCGCAGGGGGTGATGATCTTTGTTGATCGGTAAACCCCGAGCCAATTTTAAATTCGGTCCCATCACTGCTGCGCACTTTAAGTGCACCAAGCATATTTTTAAACTTACCCTTTCCTGCGATATAACCGATTACAACCGCTTCAGCGTCAAAATAAGGCTTTAACTTTAACAATGCATCACTACGCCCTGCACTATGCTTTGCAGCTGCTAGATGCAGCATGACGCCCTCAGCACCTTGTGCGATTAGTTCATCCATAAACAAACTAAGTTGCTTGTTATCATTAAAGTGCATTTGCGCAACGGCTTTAATATGCTTACTTTGCAGCTGGTTTACTAACCTTGTGTAGTTTTCATAGCGTTGACTAAATGGCGTTGTCGCATCCGGCATATCAAATATCATGTAATTGACGGTTTGCCATTCTGATTCTACAGGTATGACTTTTCGAACGATCCCGCTCACATTGGCAAAATCTTGGTGCTTAGTCCAAAGCTCGCCATCAAGCCAAACATCTGGCAGCGGCGCGGTAAACCACTTGGGTGCATAAATTGGGTTACCATTTCGGGTTACTAATTGACTCCCAGTCCAAATAGCTCGAATGCCATCATATTTTTCACTAACTAAATAGTCGCTTACATTCACCTTTTCGGCTTGATAGACGTTTGCTAAAAGGACTGAAGGAGCTTGTTGCGCTTCGGCTAAAAAGCCTATAAATAACGTGATTGCGCACAAAAGCGCACGAGTGAATTTAACCATTATTGCTTCCTTGCAAATTTGTAAGTTTTAAAGTGGCTATTCCTGCTTAATCATAACCACTTAACAATAGCTGTTTTGTGATTGCCAGCTAATTATAGTTTAGTTTGTAGCCATTTGAAGAATTCGTTCAAATCAGCAAACACGCCTGCCGCTTTACTAAAATCATGCTCTAACGTGAAATGATTCGGCACAGCAAACACAGCAACACCGGCATTGCTCGCAGCGGTGACACCGGTATAAGTATCTTCAACTGCTACGGCTTCATTAGCTGTAATATTTAACGTATCAAGAGCTAGTTGATAAGGGTCACCAGCAGGTTTAGGATTGTTAACATCATCTTTGGTAACCACACAATCAAACCAATCAAAAATGCCATAGCCTTTTAAAATAGGATAGGCTTCATTTTTTGCACTGCCTGTTACTAAAGCCATTTTTAAACCACTGGCTTTTACTTGCTCTAGCACTTCTTTAGCGCAAGGCATATAGGCGGGTAAATGAGTACTAACAAAACGGCCAAATGCCGCGTACTTATCATCCGTTAACTGCTCTGGATTGATACTAAGCCCATAACTTTCAACAACCTCCTTTGCGGCTTCAAATGTTGGTCTTCCTGAGAAGCGCTTACAAAAAGTAGCTTCATCATACTGCACACCAAAAGGAGCTAATAAATCATTCCAAATAGTAAAATGCACACTTTCAGAGTCCACTAAAGTGCCATCCATATCAAACAATACTGCTTTTAAAGTCATCCTCATTCCTTCAAAGTAAAAAGGTGCCATAGGCACCTTTAAATATGATTATTCTGTTAAGCCCGCAGGAGGTTCAGCAAACGCTTCCTCGCCGTTTTCTACATCAACCAGCTCGTAGCCACGTTGCTTTCTTACCACTTTTAAAATCGGCTTAGAAAACGCTGTTTTTAAACGTTCTGCATCTGCTTCAAGTTCTTCGACTGTATTACCAAATGGTGCGGCACCGGTTTCTGACCAGTTAGTCACTTTACCATTCAAGTTATATTCAACTTCATGAATTTGATATTGTGCCGCTTCATCTTTTGTTGCTTCACAAAAAATGACACGGTAGTTCCAAAATCCAGCCATAGCTATTCTCTTTCTCTTTAATTAATCCTGCCACTTTAGCAGTTACCAACGCGATTATAAACGAAAAAACCCGCTATACAGCGGGTTTTAATAGGACTTATTATTTCAGCTTAGAAGAAGCTTACTTTGAACTCAGCACCGATGTAACGCTCTTCGTTCACCATTGCTGTGTTGTTATTGAAGTCGATAGCACCGATTGATTGTTGCTCGTCGAACATGTTACGAACGAATGCTGATACTTCATATTCGTTGTCGCCTTGTGCCCAAGCATAGCCTGCACGTAAACCAACTTCAGTTAAAGGCTTGCCTTCAAACTCAACTGACTCGTATAAGAAGTAGTTGATTTCACTGCGGTAAGACACGTCAGCGTAAGTGAAGAATTCACCATCAGCTACTTCGCGGCTATAACGTAATGTAAGGTTAGAGATCCACTCAGGTGCGTGCGGTAAGCTGTTACCGTCAAGAACAGCTTGACCTGCGCTGTTTAATGAATTTGTTACAGTACACTGCGCACATACGTCAACAGCTAAGTCTTTATCTTTAAGCTCAGTGTTGTTGTAGCTTAAGTTAAATGTAGCATTTAGGTTGTCAGTTAATACCCACTCAGTGTCTAACTCAAAACCGTAACCAGTTGTCTTATCAGCATTAACTAAACGGTTGAAGTTTGCACCACCGCCTACAGCTGTTAATTGTTGGTCATCCATTGTGTAGTAGAACACAGTTGCGTTTACACGACCTTGACCGTCAAGTACGTCTGATTTGATACCTGTTTCGAATGACGTCACAGTTTCAGACTCAGCAACAGTAACTTCATCACCGAATAAGATACGACCTTGGATACTTGGTGCACGGAAGCTGTTAGCAACACGCGCGTACCAGTTTACGTCATCGTTGATCTTGTAGTTAGCAGATAAATCCCAGCTAACGTGGTCGTCACTTGGGTTTTCTGTTAGGAATAACGCACCGCCACCTGCTGGGCTTAAAGTACGGTTTGCAGAGAATTCTTTTTCGTCATCTGAGTAACGTAGTCCTGCAGTGATTTTTAAATCATCTGTGATTGTGTAATCTAATGAACCGAATACCGCCCATGCTTTAGTATCTTGCTGCTGGATAACATAGCCGTTTAACTCACCCGGTGTTGAACCGTATGTATCGTAGCTGAAGTTTTCGATTGTTAACGCTTCGTCAAAGTAGAATACACCTACTTGGAAGTTTACGTCGCCAGCATAGTTGCTAGATAAACGAAGTTCTTGCGTATATTGGTCTTGATCTGGAATGCCGTCAGCACTTTCAGAGTAGAATGGGATAAAACCAGGGCCCATATCTGGTAAGTAGCTTGCACCGTAACCACCGTCGATGTCAGCGCGAGAATAGATTTCAGCACTTTCCCATGCAGAGATTGACGTAAGAGTTAAATCATTGATATCCCACTCAAGCTTTAAGCTTGCGCCTTGAGATTCAACTTGCTGTGTCGCACGAGAAGCCGCATCGTGGTAAACCACATCGTGCTCAAAATTATCTACTAAGTCATTTGTACCCGCTTTAATAGCGTTACCACGGAATGCGATTGGCTTACCGTCCATATCACGAACGTGGTAGTTGAAAAGACCTGTGAAATCGTCACCTTCGTATAAAAACTGAATACGTGCCGCTTTTTCAGTGTAACCACCTAAAACGTCATCTTGTTCAAAACCTGGTGCACGATTATCAATATAATCGTCTTTTTCTTGCCAAAGTACAGAAACACGCGTTGATAAACGGTCTGTTAAGCCACCGCCAACAGCACCTTCAAAGTCAACTGCGCCACGGCTACCGTAAGATACTGAACCATAGCCTTCAAATTCTTGTGATGGTTTAACTGTATCAAATTTAACAAGGCCTGCCGGTGTGTTACGACCAAATAAAGTACCTTGTGGGCCACGTAGAACTTCTACACGTGCTACGTCAAATACAGGGAAACCTTTTAAGATTGCATTCTCTTGAACAACTTCGTCTACAACTAACGAAACTGGTTGAGAAGCATTTAGGTCAAAGTCAGTGTTACCTAGACCACGAACATAAAAGCGTGGGAAAGAACGACCAAACGAAGATTCGATTGATAAGCTTGGGATCTTCGCGTTCATAAAACGAATATCCATACCAGCTGAGCTGTAAGCGTCTAAGTTGTCACCTTGTAATGCAGATACAGCAACAGGTACTTCCTGAGCATTTTCTACACGTTTACGTGCGGTGATTTGAATAACTTCTAGTTGGTTGTTTTTTGCTGCTGGCGCTTCGTCTGCAGCAAGAGTTGAAAATGAAGTACCTGCTACGGCAGAGAACAACGTTGCATTGATAAGTGTTGCTAACGTAGATCTTTTCATTGCTTTCATGTCGGGTTTTAACCTTTTTTATGCACTCTTATTCAACGGTGATGATGTTGCGTCAATTCATTTGACGGGCTCGGCCAATTTTTCGCGCCTTGTAATAAGCTGCGCGGACCTCTAAATCGAGAGTGCAAAACGAAGTGAAGAGGCTGAACGAACGCTGACGATTATAACACTTTATGACACTTTTACTGCATTAAAAGTTAGAAATATACAAATTTTTTACAACAATTAGCGGCAACATCGGCGCATTTAGAAGATTTTATGCAATTATTTTTCAATAAAGCGGACATATGTCCTGTGCATCTAATTACAACAATGTGTAGACATTATGTACAAATGAGAGCCACTTTCATTTGCTCCTTTTTCAGTAACTAATCGGTAACTCGTGCGAATTCTGGGTTAGCTAATTCGCATTCATGCTCATTTAATAAGCCTAACACTGCTAAATTTAATTCTTCGATTACTTCCATATAAAATGCAAAGTCGACGGTCTCTACGTAGCTTAGTACATCCACTTGTAAAGCCCAAGGCGTAAAGCCTTTAAAGCGAACCCGACACGGTTCAAAGGCGATATGCTTATGTTGTTCTAATAACTCTCTTAGGGCCTGCATAAACGACATAAGATTTTGTTGCTTGGTGTTGGCACTGAGCATCAGTTTAGGTCGATAAGAAATTCGCTCTCGTTCAGAGACGTTCTCAAGCTGCATATCAACAAACTTAGCATTTGCTACATAAATGACAGAGCGGTCAAGGGTTCGGATACGCGTGGCTCTTAAGCCTATTTCTTCCACAGTCCCCAACTGACTGCCAAATTTACATAGATTACCTATTTTTACCGGCGCAGAAATATAAAGGGTGATTGCAGCAATGATATTCTCAACAGTTTTTTGCGCTGCAAGGGCAATAGCAAGCCCACCAATGCCTAAGCCAGCTAACAAGGTAGTAGCATTAAAGCCTAAATTTTCAAACCACATAAATAGCAATGAAATGACAATCAGAGTTTTTGCTACATTGCTTATAGGTCGTAATAAGAAAATCGCTTGTGGCTTATCTTGTTTAATAAAACGCTGGCTTAATCTGTGTTTGGCAAGATCCACAGCACGTAAACAAATCCAACCCCACGCAATTAATAACACAGTTGCGCCATGGAATAGCGCCATTACAGCAATAGTGACATTTGATTGGTCGTTCAATGAACGCGCCATAAACACAGCAAGTAACAGGCTAATTGGCCCATTAATAAAACCAATAACGTCATTTTCTACAGGTACTTTCAAATGTGCTAGGATAAATGTGATTAAGCGAGTAATGATTATCGCGACTAGCAAAAACAACACAAATGAGAAGGCAAAATAAATCCATTGCCAAAGCATCACCCCCAAAAATTCGATGTCTGGCAGGTTATCATATAGCCATTCACCTACTTTGTTATAACCATACTCTTTGGTGAGTAACGGTATTTGACTTACCGTTGCATTTGATATTTTCCAGATCCGATTATCTGTTTTATCATCAGGTACTAGTTGTAATAAAATTTGTACCTTACCTTGTGATGTACTGATTTCCCCCACCAAATCACGATAGCTAGGCACACTTTCTTTTTGTTTACCTTCAGGCTTATTACTCAAGTTATCAACATCAACCCATAAGGTACGATCCAGTACCACTGATAAATTTTCAGCAAGTTGAATTTTTCCTAATGCTTCAACGTCTTTAGGTAGATTACGATAATCAAGATAATGGCTGGCCAGTTCAAAATCGCGAGCGCGAGCCGCTTTTAAGTAACCCTGCATTGAACTACGTGGCGTTATCCGGTCAAAAGCATCATAGGGTAAGTCATCTTCGAGAGATTCCTGCGCTTTTTCAGCTGTTGCAGGTGTATTGGTTTCTGATTCTTGTTTGACGGGCTTTTGTTCGACTTGTTCTTCCTTGCTGTCTTTATCAATTAAGGATTTAACGGTCACTTCTGGTGTGGTTGTTGCCCATAATGGCGCGTTAAACAACAGTAAAAAACACACTAATAATTTACTAAATTGTAATGAAAACTGGGTATTACAACGGCTCACGCTTTATTCCTTGTTAGATAAACATTAAATCGCTGAAATATTCAGCTAATTAAATTAGAGCATGGTTTGTGTAACTGTACAAAAAATAATTAAAAATCTTTGCAAGTAAGCGCTGAGATGTTAGTTATATAGAGACTAAAGCAAAGGAAAACGATAATGCAGATTTCAAGTTCACTCATTCCTCATTGGTCGTCATTGATGATCCATGGCGCCATTGCCATCGTTTTTGGCTTGTGTGGTTGGTTTGCCCCAGAAGCTTCACTAGCGATTCTGATGTTTATTTTCGCCGCTTACTTTTTTGTCGATGGTGCCATTAGGACTTGGTTAGCTATTGCTTCAAAAAATGAAAACCCACTTTGGTGGATGCTATTAGTGGGTGGTTTGATTTCAATTGCTGCTGCACTTGTAACCCTGTTTGCTCCCAACGTAACGGCTATCTTAATGCTCTACTTTATTGCCGCATGGGCCATTGCTATCGGTGTAATTGAAATATTGATTGCGAGTAAACTACGTAAAGAGATCAGTAATGAGTGGCTGCTAATTGGTAGCGGTATTATTTCAATAATCTTTGGTGGCTACCTGATATTTAACCCAGGCGCAGGCATAATCACCCTCCTGTGGCTAGTAGCAAGCTATGCAATCGTGTTTGGCATAATGATGGTGTTACTTGCTTTGAAGCTGAAAAAACTCAATGAACAAGCATAAAAAAGCGGCTTAGCCGCTTTTTTTATTTTTGGCTGTTACGCCTTGTTAAAGCAATTTCACCATCAATATGAATATCGCGCTGCGGGAATGCGATAGTAATGTTGTTTTCAGCAAATACTTTATAGATGCTAAAACGCAGCTCACTGCGCACTTGGCGAAGCGGTGCTTCTGATTCAGCACATACCCAGAAAATAGCGCTAAAAGTTAAAGAGCTATCAGCAAAGTCATCAAACAATACTGACGATGCAGGTGTTTTTAAAATGGCTGGATGCTCATTAAGAATTTGCTTCATCAGCTTTTCAACCAATACCACATCTGAACCATAAGCAACGCCAACATTTACAAACGAACGAGCATTACGGTCAATTAAGGTCCAGTTAGTTACCGTGTTTTCTAATAAATGGCTATTAGGTACCAGCATATGCACACCATCGTTACGACGGATACGGGTTGAACGGGTATTAATAGTCTCGACAACCCCTTTTGCTGTGCCTACTTCTAAAAAGTCACCAATACGAATTGGCCGCTCCCACATTAATATCCAACCACTAATAAAGTTATTAATAATGTTTTGCGCACCAAAACCAACACCGATAGCAATGGCACCAGAAACAAATGCAAACGCCGTCAGAGGAATATTGAGTACCTCAAGCGAGGTAAACACGAGCACAGCAATAGTAACGACAAGATAAATACGCGTGAACAGGTGAACTGTGTCAGGGCCTAGGTTTTTTGCCTGCAATGCTTTTTTAATTAATCGACCAATCCAGGTGACCACAAACCACATTAAAAACAGTACCAAAGGTACTTGAATTACTTTTAGTACAGTAATTTGCACATCGTTGTAGGTGAACAAGACAAACGATAGTGCAGATTGCAGATCAGCAAGGGTCATAAATTAACATTCCTAGTAAAAAATGAGTTTGATTCAGTTGTGACTAAGTTTAGCACGGCATAATAGGTGAAAACTTGGTAAATACTAAGTTCTTTATGCGCAATATGCGCTAATTATTAACTATTTTAGACTACAGCTGCTATATACATAGAGAGAGCTTGAGGTTTCACAGGCTTTGAATAGCACGAGGAGAACACAATGTCACAAATGACGCTCACACAAAAACTTGCCACTTTACAACCCTTGGTCGATCTAAACTTATTTGAATCAAGTTTAGAGTACCGTAACCGCATCTTAAACTTACTTGCTGAGCAAGAACACTCACTGACTTTAATTAACAAAGAGTTTGGCAACGCTATGCCAGAAAGCTTTGGCTCAGAGAGAAAGTTTGTGTTGGGTTACAACTAACCTATGGTGATTTATTACCAACAAGATTTAAACTGGCAGCTAGTGCCACTTTTTACTTAAGTGAGCCATTAATACACAATTGATGGCTTTTTACGCACATTTATCCCCTCCATCACATTATTTGCGTTCAAATTCCCCATTCAGACGACAAACTTGATTGTTTCTAGCCAAAAATTTGATAAGTTAGAAAAGATTTATCCACATTTTTGGAGCTCTCATGCGTAAGACCTTAGTAGCAACTACGATTGCTAGTGTGCTTTTATTATCTGCTTGTAGTTCACAACAAGCCGACACTCAAACTCAAGTTGAAACTGCCGCTGAAACACAAACAGCTAATGTTGAAAACGTTCTTTTCAAGCCAAGCCCTTTACAATACATGGCCCCTGAGTTTGATAAAATTTCGACCAAAGATTACGAGCCAGCGTTTGAAGCAGGCATCGCACAGCAAAAAGCTGAAATTGCAAAGATTGCAAACAACCCAGAACCAGCAACATTTGAAAATACCCTTGTTGCTATGGAGTACTCTGGTGAGCTATTAGACCGTACGTCTGCGGCATTTTTTAATCTATCGGGTTTAATCTCTGACAGTGAGTACCAACGTATCGCCGCGAAAATGGCGCCGATTATGTCAGCTCACACTGATGACATTTACTTAAACAAAGCTTTATTTGCTCGCGTACAAAGCATTTACGACAACAAAGCGTCTTTAAATGCTGAAGATCAACGTCTTGTTGATTACTACTACAAAAAGTTCGTTAACGCAGGTGCAAAACTAACTGAAGCTGAAAAAGCAAAAATGCGTGAAATCAACGCAGAGCTTGCCAAGCTTTCAACTGAGTTTTCACAAAACATCTTAAAGTCATTCAAAGAAGATGTGATTTTAGTTAAAGATAAAAGTGAATTAGCGGGTTTATCTGAAGGTGAAATTGCAAGCCTTGCAGCTGCTGCCAAAAAAGCAGGTAAAGAAGGTTACATGATCACATTGGTGAACACGACTCGCCAACCTATCTTACAAAGCCTTGAAAACCGCAAGCTTCGTGAAAAGATTTGGACAACGTCTTCAACGCGTGCACAAGCAACAAACAGCCCTATCATCATCAAAGAAACTAAGCTACGTGCAGAAAAAGCGGCATTACTTGGTTATAAAGATTGGGCTTCGTATGTAATGACTAATCGTATGGCGCAAACAACTGAAAATGTTTACGGCATCCTTGATGACTTAGCACCGAAAGCGGTTGCTAAAGCAGAAGCAGAAGCAGAGCAAATCCAACAAGTAATCAAAAAGTCAGGTGAAACGTTTGCGCTTCAACCTTGGGACTGGGCGTTTTACGCTGAAAAAGTTCGCCAAGAGAAGTACGACTTAGACCCAGCTTTAGTTAAGCCTTACTTTGAAATGCAGTCAGTGATCCACGACGGTCTATTCTTTGCGATGAATAAACTTTACGGTATTACCTTTAAAGAGCGTAAAGACCTACCGGTTTATCACGAAGACGTCATGGTGTTTGAAGTATTTAACGAAGACGGTAGCGCTATTGGCCTATTCTACATGGACCCTTACGCACGTGAAGGTAAACGTGGTGGTGCCTGGATGAGTGCCTATGTTAGCCAAAGCGGTCTTAAAGACACTATGCCTGTGATCTACAACGCACAGAACATTCCTAAGCCAGCTGAAGGTCAACCTACACTTATGACTTTCTCTGAAGTAACGACTATGTTCCATGAGTTTGGTCACGCTGCACACGGTTTATTCTCTGACGTTAAATACCCAAGCTTAGCGGGTACAGCCACTGCTCGTGACTTTGTTGAGTTCCCTTCACAAGCACACGAAGACTGGAATATTGAACCAACAGTACTGGCAAACTATGCCAAGCACTACAAAACAGGTGAGCCAATTCCTAAAGCGCTTTTAAATAAAGTACTTGAGTCACAAAAATTCAACCAAGGCTTTGATACAACTGAGTATTTAGCTGCGGCACTGCTTGATATGGAATGGCACTCATTTGGTGTTGATGCTGACGTTACAGACGTTCAAAAGTTTGAACATGATGCATTAGACAAGCACGGTATTGCTTACTACCCAGTACCACCACGCTATAAGTCTTGCTACTTCAGCCACACCTTTGCCGGTGGTTACTCAGCGGGTTATTACGCTTACCTTTGGACTGAAGTATTCGCAGCAGATGCGTTTGCACACATGACTGAAGAAGGTGGTTTAACACGTGAAAACGGTGATAATTTCCGTAAAGAGATTTTATCAAAAGGTAACAGCCGCGACTTAATGCAAAGCTACATTGAGTTCCGTGGTCAAAAACCAACAACAGACGCACTATTAAAGCGTCGTGGTTTAGTTGAATAATCTAAAATTATTCGCAAAATGATGAAAGCCCGCAATTAATGCGGGCTTTTTGTTATAGTGCAATTTTTAAAATGACAAATTAATCAAACATGACCTACTTATTTGCTGTAACCCTGCTTTGGGCTTTTTCGTTTAGTCTTATTGGTGTCTATTTAGCAGGCCAAGTGGATGCATGGTTTAGTGTATTAATGCGTATTGGCTTGGCAACTTGCGTATTTTTGCCCTTTTTACACTGGCGTAAAACTCCTAAAGCCTTAGCCCTAAAGCTCATGGCAATTGGCGCAGTACAACTTGGTGTGATGTACAGCTTCTATTACCATTCGTTTTTGTACCTTAGCGTGCCCGAGGTACTGCTATTCACGGTAATGACGCCACTTTACATCACTTTGTTAAACGATTTGCTTGAAAAACGTTTTAATGCCAAGTTTTTATTCGCCGCATTACTGGCTATTTTAGGCGCCGTTGCTATTCGCTATGAAGGCGTCGATGAGAACTACCTTATTGGTATGTTAATGGTGCAGGCTGCCAATATTTGCTTTGCCACTGGGCAAGTAACCTACAAACGTTTAATGCAAGATGAGCAGCTCCCCCACTCTCGGGTGTTTGCTTGGTTCTTTATTGGCGCTTTAATTGTCGCGCTGATTTGTTACGGTTTATTTGGTGATACCAGTAAGCTACCCACCACAACGACACAATGGAGCGTGTTAATTTACTTAGGCACGATTGCTTCAGGGCTTGGTTATTTTGCTTGGAATAAGGGCGCGACCATCGTCAATGTAGGTGCCTTGGCTGTCATGAATAATCTACTGATCCCAGCAGGGATCATCGTTAACATTGTGATATGGAATCGTGATGCCGATATCATCAAGCTTACCATCGGCGCAGCGATTATCTTATTAGCACTTATTATAAATCAGAAACTTAATAAAACTGCCATGGAGCAATGATAGGCTAAACTCTATTAGATTAGAGGAATGCTGTTATGCGCGCACTGGTTTTATGTTGTTTAGTTTTAATTATTCAAGGTTGTAAGAATCTGCCTGAGGAGCAGGCAGTGCAAGTGGGTGCTAGGCCTTACTATTTAATCGACAAGATGACTGATGGACCTTTAAAGCAGCAACTTGCGACATGCGCTAATGGCCCTTTCTATAAAACTGATTTTGTAATTGGTCATCGCGGTGCCCCCATGCAGTTTCCTGAGCACAGCAAAGAGTCATATTTAGCCGCTGCAAGAATGGGCGCTGGCGTACTTGAATGTGACGTCGCCTTTACTAAAGACAAACAACTCGTGTGTCGCCATTCACAGTGTGATTTACACACCACTACCAACATTTTAGCGATTCCTGAGTTGGCTGCAAAATGCAGCCAACCTTTTACCCCGGCCAAAGGCGGCCAACCAGCTCAGGCTAAATGCTGCACCAGCGATATCACCCAAGCTGAGTTTTTAACCTTAAAAGCTAAAATGGATGGCGCCAATGCAAATGCCAAAACCGTCGCAGAATATATGCAAGGTACACCAAGCTGGCGCACTGATTTATACGCAAACAGTGGCACTGTTATGACCCACCAGCAAAGCATTGAGTTATTCAAATCACTAGGTGTAAAAATGACACCCGAGCTAAAAAGCCCAGAAGTTAGCATGCCATTTAACGGTTTTAGCCAGCAAGATTATGCGCAAAAAATGCTTGATGAGTATCGGGATTTAGGTGTGAATAGCGATGATGTGTATCCGCAATCATTTAATCTTGAAGATGTGAAGTATTGGCTAAACAATCACCCTGAATTTGCGAGCAACAGTATTTATCTTGATGGCCGAGATGAGCAAGCAGACTTTGATGCGATGGATGAAACAACTTGGCAGCCATCAATGCAGGCTCTGTATGACGATGGAGTACGCATTATCGCACCGCCAATGTGGATGCTTTTAAGCCTTGATGAGTCAGGTAAAATCGTGCCATCGCTTTATGCTATTAAAGCTAAACAAGCCGGACTGAACATCATTACTTGGAGTTTAGAGCGCTCTGGTCCATTAAATAATGGCGGTGGTTATTATTACCAGTCGATTGCCCGTGTAATTAAACAAGATGGGCAAATGATGAAAGTGGTAGACGTCCTTGCTAAGCAAGTGGGTGTGATGGCTATTTTCTCTGACTGGCCTGCTACTCTTACCTATTACGCAAGCTGTATGCAGTATCCTGCCTCAGAGAGTTAACTGAGCATCAATAAATTTCAAGGGCTTTTACTCGTCCAAAAGGTGGGGCTGAGGTATTATTCGCTAAACCGTTTTTTACAAGGATAAACATGATTATTCAGCACCATAGCCACGACATAGCGACCAACACAGGCGCAATGCGCACCAGTATTTATCGCCCTGTAGAAGAAGGTAAATACCCGTGTATTATCTTCTACTCTGAGATTTTCCAAGAAACAGCACCAATTGCACGCTCTGCGGCAATACTTGCTGGTCATGGCTTTGTCGTGTTAGTGCCAGAAGTTTTTCATGAGTTAAATCCTATTGGGACAGTACTTGCCTATGATGATGCTGGTAAAGACAAAGGCAATGCCGACAAATGGGCAAAACCGCTTGAGAGCCATGACTCAGACACTGACGCTTTAATTGCATTTGCACGTCAGCAAGATTACTGCACAGGGAATGTAGGTGCGATGGGCGTATGTATTGGTGGTCACCTTGCATACCGTGCTGCATTAAACCCAAGTATCAAAGCCGCTTTTTGTTTATACGCGACAGATATACACAGCGATACTTTACCAGCGCAAGCGGGTAATAACTCATTTGAGCGCATGGCAGATATTAAAGGTGAAATTCATTTTGTTTGGGGTAAACAAGACCCACATGTACCAAAAGAAGGCCGCCTTAAAATTTACAAACAAGCGGTGGCAACAGGCATTAATTACCAGTGGCAAGAAGTGAACGCCCAACATGCGTTTATGCGCGACGAAGGCGACCGATACGATCCAGCCCTTGCCATCAGCATGTATCAACAAGCCGTTGCTTTATTTAATCGCACACTTGTTTAAATCGTCATAGTGGCTACTTGATTAGTAAAATAATCCTTCAAGTAATCGAGTAAAACCCGCAGTTTTTTACTTCCCGCCGCTCCTGGCGGGAATACGCCATAAAGTTCAATATCAGCAGTTTTGTAATCATCTAAGATTGTGCGTAACAATCCTGCTTTGATCCTGGGTAGTGCATCATAAACTGGGATTTTCGCTAAGCCATGCCCAGCTTCTACAAAGGCAGTTCGTGCAGCAGCGTTATTGGTACTTATGCCACCACTAACAGCCACTTCAAAACGGCGTTTATCTTTTTCGAGCGTGACAACAGCACTACTTGGTTGATACACCACCCATGTATGATCTGCTAAATCGGCGATGCTCTTTGGTATAGGGTATTTTAAAAAGTAATCGACTGAACCGCATAAGCAAGTTGCCATACTTGCAAGTTTAGTCGCTTGTAAGTTTGAGCTTTCAAGGGCCACGCCTCTAATCGCTAAGTCAAAGCCCTCTTTGATGATATCAACCACATCATCACTAAGCTGTAAATCAATATCAATTTTCGGATACAAACGCTTAAACTGAGCCAGTGCCGGTACCACAAGTTGCAAGCCTACATTCACCGGACAACTCAATTTAATTACCCCAACCGGTTCACTCTTTAAGTTCTCAAGGTGTAAGTTAGCAGCTTCAGCGTGCTCGGTGATAGCCTGACAACGTTCATAATAAGCCATACCTGCTTCGGTGAGGGTCATGGTACGCGTTGAGCGGTTAAGTAACGTGAGCTTTAATTGCTGTTCTAATTTCTTTAAGTGATAACTAACTACAGCCCTTGATAAACCAAGTTGTTGAGCCGCTTTAGTTAAGCTGCCTTGCTGCACAATGTGGGCAAATACCACCATACTTTTTAGCTGCTCAAACGATACTTTCATACAAACTCCTAATCTAACCTGAATCATTGTATCAATTATTAAACCAATGAAGTCAAGTTTATCTGCGTTGTTTAATTCAACTCTCACCCCTATAGTTTTATCAACGATGTTTAATTCACAAAAAGGGATTCACTATGTCAGCTAAGAAAATTTTAATGGTACTTACTTCACACGATCAGCTTGGCGATACAGGCCATAAAACGGGTTTTTGGGTCGAAGAATTTGCAGCACCCTACTACGCCTTTATTGATGCTGGTGTAGAGGTAACTTTAGCCTCTGTTAAAGGTGGCCAACCTCCGGTTGATCCAAACAGTGCAGCCCCTGATGCGGCAACCGATGCAACAAAACGTTTTGAGCAAGACAGTGCGGCAAAAACTTTAATGGCTAATACTAAACCTCTTGCTGAAGTTAAAGCCGATGATTTTGATGCGGTATTTTACCCAGGTGGCCATGGTCCGTTATGGGATTTAGTTGATAACCAAGATTCGATTAGCTTAATTGAGCAATTTCTTAACTCAGAGAAACCAGTCGGTGCAGTATGTCACGCCAGTGCCGTATTACTGAATGCGAAAAATGCCGCTGGTAAATCTGTGGTATTTGATAAAAAAGTAACAGGCTTTAGTAATTCAGAAGAAGATGCCGTACAGCTTACCAATGTTGTGCCATTACTTGTTGAAGATGAATTAATCAAACAAGGTGGTCAGTATCAAAATACTGATGATTGGGGCGAGCTAGCGATTGAAGATGGCCTACTAATCACTGGGCAAAACCCTGCAAGCTCAGAGCTGACTGCTAAAAAACTACTGACCAAATTAGGTTAGACTAGGTCAACATGCCCTAGACCTTTAGTAAACACCTTGCATATCAAGGTGTTTACCTTCACTTTTAATAAGTTATACTCATTCGGTCACATTGATTTAAGAGCTGCCCATCATGACTGAAAAAAAAACTGTCAAAATTCCTCCTATCAGTAGTAAGCGATTCGCAATTTTCGGCATTATGCTGGTGTGCTTGGTACTGCAAATAGTTAATTCCCTACCCGGCATAAATTTAAACGGTTTAGGTATATTACCAAGGCAGATGTCTGGTTTATCAGGGGTATTTTTTGCGCCATTTTTACATGGTGGCTGGGCACACCTTTTTAGTAACCTAGTGCCATTTGCTATTCTCGGCTGGCTAGTTTGCCAATTTAGCGTAAAACGCTTTTGGCTGGTGTTTGCAGGCACAGCGCTCGTTGGTGGGTTATTAGTATGGCTATTTGGCCGCAGCAATATTCATGTAGGCCTAAGTGGTGTTATCTACGGTTTATGGGGCTATTTAATTAGCTACGGCATTATGCACCGCTCATTCAAAGCCATTTTAATCAGTATTGCGGTTGTTGTGTTATACAGCGGCCTGATTTGGGGTGTTTTTCCGCAGCGCGTTCATATTTCATTCGAAAGCCATTTATTCGGCGCAATCAGCGGCGCATTTATCGGTTATATTATGGCAAAGCGTGATAAACAAAAGAGCCCTAAGCTTTAAACTGAAAGCTTTGAAATAACAATGACCACACCTTCACTATTTAAAAAGTTCTTTCGTTTTGAAAAAGGCCGGCAGCTTTCAGGCTACGATAAAATGCTAATTTGCACAGCTCGCTGGCCAATTAAATTTGATATGTATATTTTGCGTTTTCCTGAGGGCAGTGAAATAGCGGCTCACACCGATAAAGTCGCTAGAGGTAAACATTTCAGGCTTAATATTGTACTCAAAAAAGCGCGTTCGGGTGGGGAGTTTATCTGCTCTGCCCCACTCTATGAAAGCTCACGAATCAAATTGTTCCGTCCTGATATCTGCGAACATCAGGTAACGCGGGTAACGTCTGGCAGCCGATATCTTTTAAGTATCGGCTGGGTAAAAAATTAACTGTTTTTCAACTTGGAACTTAAGACTTGCAGCTTAAAGCTATAAGTTAGTCTCTTAACTTCATTGTCACCATCACAACGCCATGGTCGGTACTTTGATCATCATAGGCAAACTGTGGGTTGATTAAGTGCTGATCATAAGTGTGATAATCAACTACTTCAAAAAAGCTACCCTGAAACCCGGCATCAAACTCACGGGATAACAAAATATAATCAAATACTGAGCTGCTACTGCCAAAATAGTGGGTCGCTTCTCTGTCGTTCTCGGTGACAACATGTCGCTGATAGAGTTGCCAACTATCTTGTAGTTTGAACTCTGAACGAGATGGGCTATTTTGGCTATGACCGCTAAAACGAAGGTGGTCAGCGATTAAATGGTTAAGCACACCATCGTGTAACTCATTATTAAAGTCCCCCATCACAATCACAGTGTTATTAGTGTGCGCTCTGCGCTTAATAATTTCAACGAGTAACAGCGCTGCTTCACTGCCACGCTGCATGCTTGATGCCCAGCGCCCAAGGGCTTGTGATTTTAGCTGCATAACTACGTTTTGCTGTTCGCTATGGCTTTCATCATCTTGGTGATGGAGCATGCTGCGTTTAGATTTAAAGTGCACTACATAGCAATCGACGTGTCCTATGTGAGGTACTTCAAGTGTCGCGCGAATAATACTGCGGCTAAAGTTAAAACTAGCGCTCAAGCCCATCGCTAAAATATCATCTTGTTCTGCCTCAACCTGACTGACAGCAATAATTTTATAGCGTGAGGCAATGGCCACAACCGGATCGCGATAAATAAAGTCATCAATCACCGTTGGCTCATCAACCACTGCAAAATAAGGGTAACCCTCTGCGTTAACTTGTTGTTTTAGTTCATTGATACTGAACACTTCTTGAAAGCCAATAATGTCTGGCTGCTGATTTTTAAGGTAATCGGCCAGCCAGCGCTGCTTTTTGGCCCACTGCTCAGCGCTATAAATGCGCTGAAAATCATAAAATGCGTCAGGTGGCGCTAAATAATTATATAAATTAAACGTTGCTACCTTTAATTGACTGTTTTTTATCACTTAACTCCTTATTCGTGTAACCACTCAGTGGCAATGATCGGGTCTTCAAAGTATTTCACTTCGCTCAAGGCCAATGGCTAAACCATGCTTTTTCATGTCATCCTCCTTGTTATTCATAATTAATAACTGTACTTCCCTTGCTCTATCTGATCAACTAGGATGGTAGTCTCGTAATGACATTCATTAAAGCACAATTTAGGAGTTTCAATGAGTAATACCGACAGTTATACGCCACCTAAAGTGTGGCAATGGGATGCAGAAAACGGTGGTGAATGGGCGAAGACAAATCGTCCGGTCTCAGGTGCAACCCACGAGCAAGACTTGCCCGTTGGTAAACATGACCTACAACTCTACTCGCATGCGACACCAAACGGCCAAAAAGTCACTATCATGCTCGAAGAGCTATTAGAGCTTGGTATTGATGAAGCCGACTACGATGCATTTTTAATTAAAATTGGCGATGGTGACCAATTTTCTTCAGGGTTTGTCAGTGTTAACCCTAATTCAAAAATCCCAGCCTTAATGGATCACAGTACCACACCCGTTACTCGCGTGTTCGAGTCAGGTGCAATTTTACAATACCTGGCAGAAAAGTTTGATGCGCTGATCCCAAGCGATCACGCCAGTAAAACAGAATGTCGTAATTGGCTGTTTTGGCAAATGGGCTCTGCCCCCTACTTAGGCGGAGGCTTCGGTCACTTTTATAGTTATGCACCATTTAAAATGCAGTACCCAATTGATCGCTTCACCATGGAAGTAAAACGCCAGCTAGACGTATTAAACCGTCATTTAAGCGACCATGACTACATGGCTGGTAGCGAATATTCAATTGCCGATATCGCTATTTGGCCTTGGTATGGCAGCTTGGTACTTGGCAATTTATATGATGCGGCAGAGTTCTTAGATGTTGAGTCATACAGCCATGTGATGCGCTGGGCAAAACAAATTGAGCGCCGCCCTGCTGTAAAACGAGGTCGTAGAGTCAATAGAACTTGGGGTGATGAAGCTGAGCAATTAGCAGAGCGCCACTCTAAGGAAGATTTTTAAGGGCTTAACGGCCCTTTTTCATAAAAATAAACAGTATGAAAAAGCTCAGTAAAGAAGATATCTATCAACGTCTTAGCAATACCGAAGATGCCCGTGCCTGTAAAGCGATTGATGAAGCTGCTTGTAAAGTGGTACCCGGCAATTTTATTACTTTATTAGTGAGCCAACTATTTAGTAAGTTTGCAGATGCCCTGCTAAACCCTAAAGTGACTCTGCCTTGGCTACTGCAAAGCATTAATGTACCAAGTAGTTTTATTGCTTGGCTTGTGCCTATTCGTGAGTCAGGCTCAATGTTGCCACAACTGGCCATCGCCAGTGCTATTCGTAGGCTCCCAGTTAGAAAGTGGGTTTGGGTGATTGGCGCCATAGTGCAAGCTTTGTGTATTGTAGGCATGCTTATTTGTGCTTTAACACTTCAAGGTGCAACAGCAGGTTTTGCTATCATCGCTATTTTGATTATCTTTAGCCTTGCTCGTGGCTTTAATTCCATTGCTGCAAAAGATGTATTAGGCAAGGTCATACCTAAACAACAACGAGGCAGCATTAGCGGTCTTGCTGCGAGTTTTGCAGGATTTGCAACGCTCACCTTTGGTCTTGGTTTATGGTATCTACAAAGCCTTGGCTATGAAAATGGGGTGTATGTTGCTTTAATGCTGGCCGCTTTAATGTGGCTGTTTGCAGCGCTCAGTTATAGCCGCATTCAAGAATACAAGGGCGCAACCGAGGGCGCTGAAAACGGCTTTTTGCATGCTTTATCAAAATTAAAACTGCTTTACCAAGATAAACAATTTGCTCACTTTATTATCACTCGTGCGTTGTTGCTATGTTCTGCTTTGAGCGCCCCGTTTTATATCGTTCTTGCTAGTGAACAGGCTTTCGACTTTTCACTACTTGCTACGTTTATGGCGCTTTCTGGGCTTGCCAGCTTAGTCTCTGCGCCTATCTGGGGTCGACTAAGTGACTTATCGAGCCGCAAGGTATTAGTGTTTGCTGCAATGCTCGTCACCCTCAACGGTTTCGCCGTTTATTTAGTTGCTTATCTGAGCCCACAAACGCTCAATGAGTCTTGGCTATTACCGCTCTGTTATTTTTTACTCACCGTAGCTCATCAAGGGGTTCGCCTTGGTCGTAAGACCTACCTTGTTGATATGGCTGAAGGAAACAAGCGCACTGACTATGTCTCTGTTAGTAATACGGTGATCGGAGTTATATTATTACTGCTAGGTAGCGTGGGCTTACTAAATACCTACTTAACGACTGCTGAGTTAATTTTTTTCTACAGTATCTTAGGCTTACTTGGTGCAATTAGTGCGTGGTTTTTACCCGATGCCTAGACCCTCGGGTAAAAAAAGCGCATAATCGCGCTGATTTTATTTCCAAAAAGGACTTACTATGAAAAAGGCAGCGCTTGCACTTTTTACCCTACTTACACTTTCTGCTTGTAGCACCAGTGTGCCTATTCGTAACTTTGACGCAAACCCTGTACCGCAAATGGCGTCTGGCCAACATGACCTTGAAAGTATCAAAACCAATATTTTAAAAGCATGTATGAAACTAGGCTGGACGTGTCGTTCAAATGCCGAAGGCCAAATCTTAGGTAAACTTGATATTCGTAAACACCAATTACGCGTTGATATAACGTTTAACGAGCAAGAATACTCTATTGATTACAAAGATTCGATCAACCTTGATTACAATGGCAAAAAAATCCACCGCCAATATATCAATTGGGTTACCAACTTAATGCGCAACATTGATGCTGAATTAGCCTATAAATAAAATTGACGCAGAATCAGTTATTAAAAAAGGCGACCTAGGTCGCCTTTTCTTTGCTAATTCTAGTTTTTCAAGTTCTTATCGAAGAACTCTAAAAACGCTTTCAACGTTTTAATTCTGTATGGCTGGTGCGATAAGTAATGATCGCCATCTTCAAGCTCAATGTAAGTAACATCTTTACCTTCGTCTTTAAGTTCATCATCCATTTCACGGCTATGATAAACAGGCACTACATTATCATCAGAGCCATGAACCAATAGCACCGGACGATTAATTTGCTTTGCAAAATTAACTGGTGAAACCTTTTCAAGTTTATCGCCATCAGTTCCAAATTGCTTACGCACAATTTCTTTATTAGTGAAATAACGCGCTTTACTAACAATACGCTCAAGATCAGTAACGCCTGCAAAGCTTGCTGCACATTTGAATGTTTCTGGGTGTTTAACCACCGCCATTAATGCAGCATAACCACCATAACTTGCCCCGCCAATACAGATTTTATCTTTATTAGCGATACCTTCCTCAACAAGCCAATTCGCCGCATCTTGCAAGTCATCTTGCATTTCTTTACCAAAACCTTGAACTGCAGCCATCTCAAATTCATGGCCATAGCCACTAGAACCACGGAAGTTTGGTTGCAGTACTGCATAACCATTATAAGCAAGTAATGCAGTCCAATAGTCAAAACCAGCGTAATCACGAGCCATTGGCCCGCCATGCGGGAACACAATAGTGGGTAGTTTATCGCCTTCTTTGTAACCCACAGGTAAAGTTAAATACCCTTCAATAGTTAAACCATCACGGGCTTTATAACTGATTTTCTTTTTACCGCTGTAAACTGTTTCATTTACATCTGGGAATGCGCTTGCAAATACCGTTAGCTCACTGGTATCGCGATTCCCAATCATGTAAGTTCCAGCACTATCATCACTTGTTAAATAAAGCACATATTGGCGCTGATCTTTACTGGTATCAATGATATCTATGTCAAATTTATCTTTTGGTAAAACAGCGCGTAAACCTGTATAGAGCTTATTTAAATCTTCATTCCAGTAACGGATCCCTTCATCTAATTGAGAGTGTGTAAAGCCTGCTACTTCACCTGTAAGTGGTGAGTAGAAAATATGACCGTCGAAGTCATAGTTATCATCGCTGAACACTAACTCTTTTTTCATGGTCGTTAAGTCCATTTTATAAAGCGCATCATAGCCATCTTTAAGAGCTTTGAAATAAAGAATATTAGGGTCTTTATCGAAGCCCAAAACAGTCACTACATCAGGGGTAAATGCTTTATATTTAAATAACGTTTTACGGTTATCTCTATCTTCATCGTAAAGAATATATTCGAATTCGTCTTCATCCATTTTAAGGGCAATACGCACATTACCTTGGCGGTCTGCTGTCCAATCAATCACTTTACTGCGTGAGCGCTGAATTTTTTTCTTACGAAGTGTACTTAAATTAAGTTCATACACGCCAGGGGCATTGGCAACATCAAAGTCACCTTGAACTAAAATTTTATCTTTTTGATCGGGTAAAAAGCTGATGACCTGATCACCAAATTGCGGTTGGCGTTCATTACGATTAAAGTTAGGCTTTATAGCCAGTTTCGCTTTTCCATCACCACCAATGTTATACGCATATAAACGCGTAGATGTATATTTAGGGCCGCCAAATTGACGTTGAATATAGCGCGCACCTAAAAGCAGTACTTCATCATTTGCCCATTCATACCAATCGAAGAAGATAGTGTGATTATCTGAACGAATAACAGCATCTGCTTCTTTAGTTTTGCGGTTATAAACCATTAAAACCAACTCACCATTCACATTTCGAATAAACGATATGTGTTCACCACTAGGCGAAAATTTTACTTGGCTAAAAGCACGTAAAGAGGCGAATGATTCTACAGGGAGTTGCGTGTTTTCAGCAGCACGGGGCATTAAGCTCAGCACTGCAAAAAATGTAAGCAGTAAGTACTTCATAGTAAAGTCCATTTTTTTATTGTTCCGACAATATTAACATTAAATTACAAAAAAAGACTAACTCAAAAAAACTTAGGCATATCTTTCATTCGCTTAAAACGAACATAACACTCGATTAATAGCATTATTAATTTATTTTTTGATAATTATAATGGCTGCACTACTTCAGTTTTCTTAGGTGACATGATGAAAAAAGTACTTGTGTTAAATTCATCTTTAAATGGTGAACAAGGTAATTCAACCAAACTTAGCCAACAATTTGTTGAGCAACTTGCTAACAACCAACAAATTTCAGTAACAACGCGCGATTTAAGCGACAATGCGATTGCTCACTTAACGCAGACAGAAATGGCTGCTTGGATGACTGATGCAAACGAGCGTAGCGATGAGCAAAAAGCACTTGCTGCAATTTCTGACGATTTAATTGCTGAACTTAACGATAACGAACTGATTGTTATTGGTATGCCAATGTACAACTTTGGAATTCCATCAACATTCAAAGCTTGGATTGATCGTATTGCCCGTGCTGGTATTACGTTTAAATACACTGAGCAAGGCCCTGTAGGTTTAATTGCAGACAAGAAAGTGGTGGTACTTGCAGCACGTGGTGGTTTGTATCAAGGCACTGACATGGATACACAAACTAAATACTTAAAAGATGTACTTGGTTTTGTGGGTATGACTGACGTTGATTTTATTTATGCCGAAGGTCTTGCGATGCCGGGTGCAGAGCAAAGCTTAGAAGCAGCACAAAACGAAATAAAGACTTTTGCTGCAGCACTGTAATTAGCAGAGCATAAAAAAGCGGTCATCATGACCGCTTTGTGATTTACGCTGTGACCGATAACAGCGATTCACCTTCAGATAAACCAAACTTTTCTTGCACAGAGGCTAGAATCGCTTCTTTATCTTCTTCTCCCAGTTGATCAGAATATTGCGCTAACAACTCATCTAAATAACTGACAACTTCTTCAGTATCAACCTGCTCAAGTGAGTTACCACTAGGCGGAGGTGGTGGCGGACCAGGAGGACGCTCACCTTCAGGACGACCTAATTCACCGACTTCAGCGGCATCAAAGCCTGCTTCAGCCATAATTGCTTCCATTTCTTGACCCGGTTGAATACCCGCATCTTTAAATGTTTGCATAATAGATTGTGCATCTTCTGCAGTTAAGTTTTCAGGATCAAACTGAGCTAAAGTTTCATTCATTAACTCTGTCTGTTCACTGGTTAACGGCTCTGCTTGCGGTCGTTGCATGGGCTGAAAATTCGCACCCGATGAGACACTGTTGATCATCGTTGATTTTCCTTACGTTTTGGTGGTTTATGGTTGTTGAACTCGTCTTCAGTTACTTCACCATTTTGATCAGTATCCATGTCATTAAAAATGGTTTGCAGCATATCTTCTGGCATAGGCTGTTCACTAAACTCAGTAAAATCAATCACCCCATTGCCATCAATATCAATCGTCGTAAAGTCAGGTCGCTGGGGTGGACCGCCTTGATGGTCGCGAGCAAAGCAAGCGGGCGCTGTGACTAACAACGAAATAGCTAAAACAGAAAGTGCAGATAAATGCTTCATAGCGAACCTCTTATGTCATTCAATTGACCATAAGCATAATCTGAATATCATTCAAAAGTGTGTGGGCAATATGCTACAAATGTGGAAACTTTGTGGATCGTTGTAGCAATTAATCGAAGTTGTAACTTGTTACGTATTAAGAGCAAAACACTTTTTCAACTCCACGTTTATGGCAGACTCAAAAAAACAAAAAGTAAATCTTGTTTGGTTCAAACGTGACCTAAGACTGTCTGATCATCAACCACTTGCCAGTGCGATTGCATCAGACCTGCCTTGCTTACTCATTTATAATTTTGAGCCTCTATTACTCGACGACCCCCATTACAGCTTAAGGCACTGGCGTTTTGTTGCTCAGTCACTAAAAGACATCAACCAACAACTTGAAAAATACAACGCTGAAATCGCCATTTATAATCAAGAAATGATTACCTTGTTAGAAACCCTCAGTGAAGATTTTGATATTGCAGGGGTTTATAGTCATCAAGAAATAGGCCTAAACAATGCATTTGAGCGAGATAAACAGGTCACACGCTGGCTAAACAGTAAAGCAATTCCATGGCACGAAACGCCACTTGGAGGTGTAAAACGAGCGCGGCCAAAACAGTTTGATTGGCAAGCACATTGGCATGGCGTGATGAACCAACGTCTTGTAACGCCAAATTGGCAAGCATTTAATGCAGTACTGCCCAATAATTACCAAGCAGCGACCTGTGTTGATGATTTTCTAAAGCACGACCCGCAGTTTCAATATGGTGGTCCTCATGCAGCTAGAGCTTGCCTACAGAGCTTTGTAGAAGAGCGTGCAAAGAACTACCAAAGTGGCATCTCGAGTCCTTCCAAAAGTAGAGATTCATGCTCTAGGCTTTCGCCTTACTTAGCCTTTGGCAACTTGAGCCTCAGACAAGTTTATCAAACTCTAAAATACTATTTAGCAAAGCAGCCTTTAAGCTGGCGTCGCTCATTACATGCTTTCGAGTCAAGGCTTCACTGGCATTGCCATTTTATGCAAAAGTTCGAAACTCAATGCAGCATGGAGTTTGCACCGCAAAATGCGGGCTACAAGCACTACCCTTATCGCGATGATGAACATGTTGCTGAGCACTTAAAGCGCTTTGAGCAAGGTCAAACAGGTATTCCTATTATTGATGCGTGCATGCGCTGCCTCGCAGCAACAGGTTACATTAACTTTCGAATGCGCGCTATGCTAGTCAGCTTTATGACTCATCATATGAACATTCATTGGCAATCAGTCAGCTTTATTTTATCGCGTTATTTTTTAGATTTTGAGCCGGGTATTCACTACCCACAAATCCAAATGCAAGCATCGGTCACAGGAACTAACACCATTCGTTTGTATAACCCAATAAAGCAATCTGAAGACAAAGACCCAGATGGTATATTTATAAAAACATGGTGCCCTGAGCTTAAAAACTTACCCAAAGAAGATCTCCACCAGCCATGGCAACAACCGCCAATGGAAGCCTTGTTTAATAATTTTAAACTCGGCGAAGACTACCCAGAGCCCATGGTCGATATTGAACACGCAGCCAAACAAGCACGTGAGCGGTTATGGTCATTTCGAGAACGTGATGACGTAAAACGTGGCACAAAAGCCGTACTGCATAAGCATGTGATAAGCCTTAAAAGACAACGCCATGGCTCATAAAAAGCTGAATTTACCCAGCAAAACCTGCCCCGTTTGCGACAGGTCATTTATGTGGCGTAAAAAATGGCAACGTGACTGGGAGCATGTTAAATACTGCTCAGAACGTTGCAAGCGTGAGGCAAAAAGAAATATTGGCGTTTAAGTTGCACTTATATCGTGAACTCACCGTTTTCGGCACAAAACCCTGAAAGCCTTTCACGGTCGTCGAAAAAATTTACAAAGGAGATGACGATGACAATTAAAAAATCTGCACATACGAGTTGGTCTGGTGATATTAAATCTGGCAAAGGCTATATTTCTAGTCAAAGTGGCGCGCTTGAGAAACAGCCATTTGGCTTTAACACTCGCTTTGAAGATAAGCCAGGTACTAACCCTGAAGAACTGGTTGCAGCGGCACACAGTAGCTGTTTTAGCATGGCGCTATCGCTGGCACTAACTGAAGCAGGCTTTGTCGCTGACGACATAACGACCAAAGCAACAGTGAGCCTTGATGAGGTTGATGACGGCTTCGAAGTGAGCCACATTGCACTTGATGTCAGCGCAAAGATAAAAGAAATCTCACTCGAAAAGTTTGAGCAACTTTGTGAGCAAACCAAGCAAGGCTGCCCTATTTCTAAACTGATGAATGCCGAAATATCACTCACCACAACGCTTAATTAATCTCTGTAGGCCAAGCAGTGCTTGGCCTTTTCACAAACTAACAGACCCACAACACTTTATTACATTCTTTTTACCGCCTCGTTGTATTATCTTTATGAAGCAAAACCAAATACAACAAGGATATGTATGATTAAAAAATTAGCCCCGATCGCTCTTGCAACACTTGCTTATTCAAACTGCTCAATCGCCACAGAACAACAAGTAAGTAAACAATGGTTCAACAGTATCGAATACACTCATATTAATAATGACTATTATGACTTTGATGGCTATCAATTAGTAAGCCATTACTACTTTGAAGAGCAGCAAAGCTCGGGGGTGCTCGATGATTATGGTTACCTAGATACAGATACAAACTTTCGAGTGAATTACTCAGGAGGAGACTATTACAACGATATTGGTTTATCAGGCGAGTATTTTTTTAACAACTGGTTTGCTGTAGCTGATATGAGGGACGTGAGGGATTTAGACAATTACACGCTAGGACTTGGCTACTTATTTGCCGATGCCTTAAAAGTCTCTGTAAATAGGGATGTGCGTAGCTATGGTGATGATTATTTCCGCTTGAAAGCGCAGTATAACCTCCAAATCAACGATAAGGATTACCTTGGTTTTAGCGCAGAAACAGATGATGAACTCGACGTTTGGAATGTCTCTGCCAGATACTTTAATCATTTAAGCGGTAGCCATTACATTACCGTCGATGTTGGCCATCAAGACAGCCTTTATGATTCAGCAAGCAATGCCATGATCAGCTACTACTTCGGCGATCACTATGCCATAGGTGCAGGGTTGGATGATTCTGAACTCGTTTTACAAGGTAAGTACTTTATTAATGATAAATACTATTTAACCGCGAATTACACTGAAAGCGGCTCTGCTGAACTTTATAACCTTAAGTTTGTTGCCCAATTCTAAATAGGAATGAGTCACCAGTTTTAAACAAAAACGCCGCTATAAAGCGGCGTTTTCAGTTTATAGAATTACATATTACCTAGCTTCATCAACATTGCAGTATACATTTTTAAGTTCAGTGCTAACTGCTCTTCAGTAATAAACTCATGCTCTGAGTGACCTGTGTACTTTTTACCTGGCATTGATGGACCAAATGACACCGCATTATCAAACAGCTTAGCATTTGTGCCACCACCAATTGACACAAAGCCCGCGTCCTTATCGCCGGTAAAGTGCTTAAAGATATCGAGTAATGCTTCTGCATGAGGCGCACCATCTAACAGCATTGGCGTACCAATAATAACTTTAGTGTCTTTTAACGTAGCACCATTAGTGGTTTGCCAAGCACTAAGTGCTTCATTAATTTGCTGCTTAAGCACCGCTTCTTCTTTACCTACCGGACGACGCATATTAATCGACAGTTTAATGTCGTTACCGTCGCGGCTTAATAAGGTAGGCGAAACAGTCATCGGGCCCATAAAGTCATGCTTGTAACCAATTTCACCGAATTGCGCGCCGTATAAATCAAGGCCAATTAGTTGATTGATAAACTCAATGGCTTGACCATCACTATTGTTCTCAAGATCAATACCTTTAAAGATTTCTGCAAGGTGCGCAATGGCATTTTCACCCGCTTCTGGCTCAGATGAATGCGCTGAAATCCCCTTCACTTGGACTAACAAGCCATTGTCTTGCTCTGTCATCGCCACTTTGACGTTTTTAAGCTTAGCGACATTGTCGTGTAATTTAGCCACTGTCGCCGCATCAGCGTTATGCACTAACACGCTGGCATCTTCAGGGATTTGGCTAACAAAGGCGCCGCCTTTTAAATCACTGACATATAAGCCTGTTTGTGCTGAGGTCGCAGAGAAAGTCGGCGCAATTAGGCTCCAGCCTTTTTCTGCAACAACCACAGGGTATGAAGCATCAATAGTGACAGCATATTTTGGTTGCTGATAGGTTTTCATGAACTCTTCGAGTGGTGCCCAGTCAGACTCTTCTGCAAGGTAAACCATTAATTCAATACGGTTATTTAAGGTAATACCCTTGTCTTTAATCGCCTTCATTGCATGCAGTGCAGTCGCAATTGCGCCTTTATCATCTTCTGTACCACGAGCTATTAGCTTTCCTGGCTCAGAGGTTTTATCCATTTTAAAAGGACTTTGCTGCCATTTACTGGCATCTGCAGGTTGCACATCACCATGGGTTACTATGGTTACTTTGTCAGCTTGGTTACCCATGCCAATTAACACTGTGTAGCCTAAATCTTGATAATCAAAACCAAACTGCGCCGCTTTCATTTTTAAGAACGACTTAAAGCCAATAAAATCTGGGTTATCAGGAGTCGCTAGACCTTCTTTATTTACCGTTGGATACGAAACTAAATTCTCTAAGGTATGAATTTGCGCTTGTTGATATTGCTCTACCGCGTAGCTAGCCAGCTTTTCACTTTGCTCAGACACAGTTGCCTGACTAGAGAAAGCACTTAATAAAAATGCAGCAAGTAATGAATGTTTCAAGATAAGCTCCAGAGTTTAAGAAGGTTTTTAGAAAGTCGCCTTGATTGTAACGCTTATAACGCCGACATAACATCTCTAATTAAAGCAAAATAGATCGCTTAAAAATACCAACAAGGTACAATAACCACTCACCCTATTAATTCGTTTGTTAGACTCATGAACCGCAGAAAAAAGATCTTCACTAAACTTAAGCAAAAAGATAAGCGCGCCAATGCAAAATTGCATAAAAGCAATAAACCGGCCTACATCTCAAAGGCAGAACGCGAAAAATTAGCACAGCAAGAAGCTGAGCAGGAAAATTAAAATACCTAGCGGTCAGGGGTAAAATTGTAGGCGCGATTTTATATCGCGCAACACTTCTATGATTCACAAAGAGGATAAGAGACGCTTCGCTTTAGAGAAAAACAAAAAAAGTTTTAATATTACTTCCTCATTTTCTTCTCATTAGTTTCTCTTTGTGCAATTTGT